>JBBRMP010000005.1:0-57491 GCA_038230755.1 Cytophagales bacterium
CTAATTTATGAGTTAAACTAAGCAAAAATCTTAATGTGCTGATAATCAACTACTTGACTTTTAGACATTAAATACTTTTGCGATTTTTAACTTTGCAAGTGCTTGATTATCAGTTCAGTGGACTACCTAAACAGTTACGAATAAACTAATTCTACCCCGCCGCTATGCCGATTACCGCCGCCAATAGCTCGTCAATTTGCTGTAATTCACTAATTAGCAAATGGTTACGGACAAAGCTGCGCACCTTGCCAACGTTGTAGTCCTGATGCGCCAAATCCTCGGCCACGATGTGAGCCTGTACCCGCCCGGCGCAGGCTTGGCTTAATTCGGCCAATTGTGCGTGTACCGGATTGGCCGCGTTGAATTGCGGTAACGGTACGTCCAGAATTTTCTTCGATACATCTCTGGCACCAAATAAACCCCTCGATTGAAAAGGCTTCATTAAATCATTAGCCGAATTAGCGTTTAAAAATGCAGTTAAATAATGAGCCTCTAATTCATCATCCGTATAAAAGACATACGCTGCTTTATCAACTATATAGTCTAAATCCAGTATGCCTTGCTCAAAGACAAATGCATTCGCATCCTTAGCCGATGCGGAATAAAGCACCGCAAATCGTTTATTCAAATTTTGTTCGGTTAATTTATGCTGCCAATTGAGGTAATCTACACTGATAATTTTAGCGTTATTTTCCGTTTTGAATCTGTCCCATGTTTTCTCTACTTCTTTGAACCAGCGGGCCGTGTCGAGGTAGCCCTGTAATTGAATATCATCGTGTTTCAATAACTGAATGCGCTTTATTGATTGGCCATTGTTTGCCCTGCTTTGCTTAATTTCAATTGGCAACAAAACAAGGGGCAAAGCAAGCTGGGCGAAGGGTACCATATTTCGCGCCATCGCCGTTCTGAAAAGGAACTGTGTATTAATTCGTCCGCTCAATTTTTGGTCTTTCCACGGCATTTTAGCGTCGGCATCGTTGGCATCATCAGACCGAACCGAGATTACCCGGTCATGCCAATCGGGCGGGGTGGGGCCGTCGAGTTTAATGAAGTAGAAATTGCGGGGAAACATGGTGGCCCCGTTGTGGAAATGGGTCTTGTAGAAATTAGCCGTAACGGGGCCTGCGGTGCCGGGTGGGGTGTTGGTGAGGGCCGAGGCTGCCTGTTGTCGGGTCAGATACCAGCGCGTGGGGGCAGTGATGAGTTTGTCGCCCACTTCGGCCAACGTAGCATTGTGCCGCCGGATGTTCCCGCTTAGTAACTGGCCCGGAATGCCGTCGGCGGGCAGGGGCCGGGGTATGTTAGCCTGCCGGGCAAACAGCACGCACGACGGAATGTTGAACAGCGGCTTTACATCTTTCAAATCCCACACGTCCGTTAGCCGGAAACCACGGGCCGAGGCCGTGCGGGTGTTTTCGTGTTGCGCCGATGACAAAAAACTACGCGGCACCACAAAGGCCAGTTGCCCACCTTCGCGCAACATATAACTGCTGACGTGGCTCATGAAAATGGCCGCAATTTCGAGTTGCGGCATCAACGCCTTCTTTGTCGGAATGAGGTCATAGCGTTTAGCCAATACCTGCAAAAGTTGCTGATAATCAGCGTTTCGGATGCTGTTATAGGTGAACCAGGGCGGGTTGCCCACGATGTAGTCAAACCGTTTTCGGAGGAAGAACGGCTTATAGCTGTTTTGCAGAATAAACTTCCAGATACTGTCGCGGCCTTGCTCTTTGGCGGTTTTCAGAGCCAGATAGATGTCGTAAAAACGGGGATAAAGCGCATCGGGTGTTTGCGGAAATCGGTTCCGAATGGCATTGGTCAGGGCAAGCAGAGGAGCCGGGGCACCGCCAACGGTATTGTCGGCCAGACTATCGGCCACCGAGATAGCATGATCGAACAGGGCCGGATCATCGAACGTGCCGGTAGGCAGGTAATACTTTTTCTCGTCGATGGTGATGCCAAACTCTTCGCCAAACAAATTGACCCCCGAAAGCTGCGGCGTAATCAGGCTGTTTGCCAGATAAACCCGGAGCGAAACGGGGTGCCGCATGGTGCGCACGGAGTCGCCGAGGGCCAGCAGGAGCGTGGTTTTGGCCACCTGCACCGAAAGCGGGTGAATGTCGATGCCGGCCACCTGCGCGGCAATGGCTTCGGGCGGCAGGTCGGGGTGAAGTTTGCGGAGGCGGTTTACGCTGGCCAGCAAAAACGAGCCGGACCCGCACGAAGGGTCCAGAATCTGGGCGTCGCGCTCGAACTCGAAATGGTCAACCACCTTCTCGCAGAGCCAGTCGGGCGTGTAATACTCGCCGAGGGCGTGGCGGGTTTCCAGGTCGATGAGGTGTTGATAGACCCCTTTCAGAACATCGGACTGTACGTTGGTGAAGTCGAACTCGGAAATCTTTTCGGCAATCTGCATAAAGTACCGCCGCAGCCGGTCGAAGTATTTTCGGATCGTGACCCACTGGTAGAAGCCCTGCTCCACGAAGTTCTGCACATTATACTGCGTGAAGATGGAGCCATCCAGTGCGCCGCGCATTTCGGTAGCGTCGATGTTGGGGTCGCGGCTAAGTACCTCATAGGCAATCAGTTTGGTAAAAACACTGAGGTAGGTATGCACCAGAAATACCTCGCCCGATGCCTGAAAGCTGCCATAGGCCACGCTCATGAAGCGGTTCCATTCGCGGTAGGCCGTCTCAATTTCGGGTTGCCCGCTCACGTCGTCATATACGAGCTTCATGCCGGCAAAGACCTCCATGAACAGGGCCGAGGTATCGCCAAAATCGACCTGAATAGTTTGCAGGGTAGGCAGTTGCGGCCTTGACCGAAAGAGGTAGCGATCCAGAAAACCGAAAAAATCGCCCAGATTATCGTCGGCTAGGACAAAACTATCGACCACCTTTAGCTGCACATCGTCGGGCGTGATACGGTCTTTGTTGAGGTACGCTTCGGGCGTTGGGCCGTAGATATTCCAGCGAATACAGTCGGTGGCGATGAGGTAAAAATCGAACTGTTTGGAGGTGTTAAAATTACCCGCGAAGTACTCTTTCAACTGGTACTCGGCGTGTTCGCGTTTGGCCGCGTTCTTGATGTCTTTCTCGAACTCGATGATCACCTGCCGGTATTGGGTATCGGCCCGCCCGGTTTTTTGTTTACCCTGCTTTGGAATGTTGAAAATGGCCCGTTCGGCTCCCGCCGCCATCTGGCTAATAATGGCTGTGGCCTCGGCATCGTGCTTGAACAAATCGGCCAGCAACAGATAGAAAAGCTGCTTTTTAGCTTCTTCGGTGTTGGCTTTCTTAACGTTACGGAGGTAGGTGGCTACAGAATCTTGCTGAGACATTACGGGTGTCGATTACTTTCGCCGACAAGATACACCAGCGAATACTTACGACTTCCTGACTGACGACCTACGACTTCTTTTTCACAGATTCCGAATGTACTTCTGCCCGCCGAGTGCCCGCATCTGTCGGGCAATTTGGCGGGTGCGGCGTTGGACGTAGTTGGATGGCCTTCTGATCGAAAACTGGATTGGGTTGGGCAGTACGGCGGCCATGCGGGCGGCTTCGTCGCGGCTGAGCGTGTAGGCCGTGTGGCCGTAGAACCGTTCAGCGGCAGCCTCCACGCCGAACGTCATCGGGCCGGTTTCGGCCACGTTGAGGTACACTTCCAGGATGCGTTTTTTGCCCCAGATCAGCTCAATCATCACCGTAAAGTACACTTCCAGCCCCTTGCGGACGTAACTGCGGCCATTCCAGAGAAATACGTTTTTGGCCACCTGCTGCGAAATCGTGCTGGCACCACGGGGTCGTTTGCGGGTTTGATTTTCTTTGATGGCATCCTGAATTTCGTCGAAATCGAAACCCCAGTGATACGGAAACTGCTGATCTTCGGAGGCTACCACGGCCAGCGCAGCCTCTTTGTTGATTTCCTCAAATGGTCGCCATGTCTTGTAGATCGTGCTCGAATTGTCGGTACCAATGGTGTCCCATTTGCGGCTGATGGTGAGCGGCGTGAACCAGACGGGCAGGTATTTCAGGGCCACCACCCAGGCAATTGACCCCAGAAATAGCACCAGCACCGTCCGGGCAATCAGGAGTGAAACCACTTTGAGCCACGGGTGCTGCCGAACATAGGCCCGTCCCTGCTGCCACTGTTTTCGCAAGGCCAGGCCCACCCTCGATTTCGCCGCTGATGACTGACCCGACGACGTAGCGCGTGGCGACGACGAGGATTGCGTCGTAGGTCGTCCGGGGTTAGGGCGGTTGGTGGGCGGCATCGGGGCGGCGGGCCGGGGTTCGGTTGGGGGCGGGGTGCGTAGCCGGTTAACGCGCTTTTCGGGGGGCATAGTACACAAACTTACTCCATAGGAGCGTAAAGCCCTGCGCCTTCAGGCCACAGCGGTGGACCGTTGAGGATATAACCGGCTTGCGTTCAAGCGACTGCCACAGGTAACCCGCTCGCTTAATATTCTCCTTATTTTTGTTAAGAAGACTACCTATATTTATTCCATGCTTCGCGCCTACAAATACCGGCTGTATCCATGTGCTGCACAAATCGAATTGCTTAACAAGCATTTTGGCAGTGTTCGGTACATCTACAACTGGGCGTTGGGCGTGAAGATGAACGCCTACCAAGTCGAGTCCAAAACCATTAGCCGGTTCGAATTGGATAAGCAGATGACAGGCCTGAAAACTGAATGTGATTGGCTTAAAGAGATCAACAGCCAGTCGCTACAGGCCACCTTACGCCATTTAGAATCGGGGTACACTAGGTTCTTCCGGGATAAAAAAGGGTTTCCCCGTTTCAAATCGAAGAAAGACAACCGGCACAGCTTTGAATGTCCCCAAAATGTAAAAGTTGACTTTGCCGACTCAACTATCCAACTGCCTAAAATTGGCAAGGTGAACTTCGTTTGCAGTCGCAGTTTTGAAGGAACTGTCCGAACCGTGACGGTGTCAAAAACAGCAACAGGTAAAATCTTTGCGTCGGTAGTGGTTGATACTGGTACGCCGGAGCGATCCGAACTAATTCCGGCAAAGGCTCTGCTACCACAGGCCATGTCGGTCGGCATTGATGTTGGCATAAAAACGTTTGCTACGCTCTCAACGGGTGAGGCAATTGCCAACCCTCGATTCCTAAAGAAGTCGCTAAAGAAACTAAAGCGGCTATCCCGCCAGCACTCTAAGAAGGTAAAAGGCTCTGCTAACCGGAATAAATCGCGTATCCGGTTAGCCCGACAACATGAGAAAGTAACCAACCAGCGCAACGACTTCCTGCACAAAACATCAACTGCGATAACCAAGCGGTTCGATACGGTCTGCGTTGAAAACCTGAACATCTCCGGTATGATAAAGAACAGCCGACTCAGCCGCGCCATTGCGGACGTGAGTTGGGGCAGTTTCATTTCGATGCTGGAATACAAATGCGACTGGCAGGGAAAGCGCCTGCTGAAAATCGGACGCTTTGAACCAAGCTCGCGTCTCTGCACATGCGGTATCATCAACCGCGACCTCACCCTAAAAGACAGGGTTTGGACGTGTGGCAGTTGCGGTACTACACACGAGAGAGACGTATTGGCAGCCAATAACATCGTTCGGTTCGCATTTGTAAATAAGAATTTAGTAGGCATGGACAGTGCCGAACTCACGCTTGTGGAGAGGGGCAATAGTCCGTCGTTGAAGCAAGAATCCCCACGTCGTTAGACCGGGGAGTGTCAATCCACGAATAAGTCACTCGCCACGCGGTCGGCGAAGAGTTTGCCCGATTCCGTTAGTTTGAGGGTGTTTTCTTCGCAAATAAGCCATCCCGCCTGCTGCAATTTGCCCAGTTCTGCGGCCTGCCGGATCAAAAACGATTCGCCCAATAAACTATCCAGCTCAGCAATCCAACACCCCCACATTGTACGTAAACCAGTCATCAGGTACTCGTTCACTTTGTCGGCGGGGGTAAGGATTTCCCGCTCTGACGGACTTTCTCCAGCGGTTATACCTTTAATATACAGGCCGTTGTTAGCTAGGTTGTACTCTCTGCTGTTACCGTCGTAGGAATGGGCCGATGGGCCAATGCCGAGGTAAGGTTTTCGTTGCCAGTAGGCCGTGTTATGCCGGGCGTAGTGATCCCGTTTGGCAAAATTCGAGATTTCGTAATGACTATATCCGCCATTGGTTAACGCCGAAACCAACTCAGTAAACTGCGTAGCAGACAGGCTTTCATCTACAGGTGTAAGTTTACCAGTGGCCAGCCAGCGTCCAAAGGCGGTATCGGGTTCAATGGTCAGGTTGTAAGCCGACATGTGGGGTACATTCAGCGCGAGGGCTTTCTCCAGATCGCGGGGCCATATTTGGTTCGATATACCGTAGATGAGGTCAATACTAAGGTTGTCGAACCCAGCCTCGCGGGCACGATTCACGGCCAGTTCAGCTTCGTTGGCGGTGTGGGCACGGTTCATCCAGCGCAGCGTTTCTTGGTCAAACGTTTGAATACCAATGCTTAACCGGTTCGTATACCGCCGAAACATAGCCAGTCTGGCTGGGTCAGTAAGATCGTCGGGGTTGGCTTCGAGGGTAATTTCGGTCGGTTGCCCGTCGGGGCCGTTCACGAGCGAGAAGTGGTGGTGGATAGCCGTAAACAGTAGGTCCAATTCGGCCTCGGTGAGCAACGATGGGGTGCCGCCGCCGAAATAAATAGTCTGCAATTTGCGGTCAGGCAGGTAGGCGTGGCGCTGCGCTATCTCCTGCACCATTGCCTCCACCAGTGGCCGTTTCTGGCTTAGGTTGGTGGTGAAATGGAAGTCGCAGTAGTGGCAGGCCTGCTTACAAAATGGGATGTGCAGATACAGGTGCATGGTAAGCAAATGACGCAGGCCTGTGTCTTGAAGTTCCTGCCGACGGTGGGGGCACAATACATAAACGGCAAAGTAGACTGACAAATAACAGCGAATTTCGTGGAGTTTACGAATCTTTGCAGGAACCCAAATGATCATGGTCACCAGTTTTTAAGCCTACCTATGCACGAGCCGCTTACCTGTTATTTGGTCGACGATGAGCCACCCGCCCACCATATCATGTCGAAGTTCATTGGTCGGGTGCCTTATCTAAAACTTCTGGGTCAGAGCCTCGACCCGTTCGAGGGGCTGGAGCAGGTGCAGAGCCTTAAACCCGACGTGCTGTTCCTGGATGTCGAAATGCCCGACCTGAGTGGTGTGTCGTTTTTGAAAACCCTCCCGTTGCCCCATCCGGTGGTTGTGATGGTGACGGCTTCGCCGCAATTTGCCGCCGAAACCTACAATTTCGAGTCGGTAACGCACTACCTGCTTAAGCCCGTCGGCTTCGACAAGTTCATGGAAGCCATCAACCGCGTCACGAAACGGCTGGGTTATGCAGTCGACGGTGTCGATTCTCCCGATGCTCATGCCACCCCCGGATCGGGTGCTGACCCCCGCGAGAATGTGCCGTATTTTCTGGTGAAAGAAGACAAAAAACTGATCCGGGTAGCTCCCGAAGACATTGTCTTTGCAGAGGGTATGAAAGACTACCTGAAAATTCACCTGACCACCCGGACCCTGGTGACACACATGACCATGACCAAATTGGAGCATATGCTGCCGCCTACGCAGTTTTTGCGCGTCAGCCGGTCATTTATCGTCCGGCGGCAGGCCATAAAAGAAATCGATGGCAACCAGATCACTACACTCGATGGCCGGAAAGTGGGTATCGGTGTCACCTACCGCGAGGCCGTGATGAAAGAGTTGAAGAAGAACATGCTCTGAGGATGATAAAGCGCCACTGGCTTTTTGAGGGCCTCCGTTCCGTTTTCCCACGTAGCAACCCATCCACTGTTTATTGGGGTGGGCGTTTGGTGTTGTGGCTACTCTGCGGCTACGTAATCCGCTACGTTTACTACGGTAATTTTATTCCGGCGAATCAGCTAGTCTTGTGGATCCTATCGGTCGTGTTGTTGTCGCAGACCGTAATGCTCTATTACGTATTTGCCTATCGCGTTTTTCCCGAAACCCTCTATAAACGCCGTATTGGTAGATTTCTGCTCTGGCTACTATTTTGGCACGCTATCATGTACCAAAGTAATTACTGGCTTTTTTATTGGCTACGGTATAGGGGTGAGACGGACCCTGTTGTAACCAGTTATGTAAAACTATTGGAGTCTTGGGGCGGTGCGTGGGGATTCGTTACAAGTGGTGCGGCAGTGTTCTGGAATTTCTTTTGGAGCTTTGTTATTGCCAGCTTATTGCTTACTGTAAAAGCGATCACCGACGTGATTACGTTGCGTACCCAAACTATTCAGCTCGAAAAAGACAAGCTCGCCCTGGAACTGGATTTTCTAAAATCACAGGTCAACCCACACTTTCTGTTCAATACGCTCAACAGCATCTATGCCCGTGTATTCGACACCGATGAGCAGGCCGCCGACCTACTGCTGCGCTTATCAGAACTGATGCGCTATAATCTCTACGAAACCAATCAACCCCTGATTGCGCTCTCCAAAGAACTGGCTTACATCGGTAACTACCTCGACCTGGAACGTAACCGGCTGACCGGCAGAAGCGTCATCATCGATTATTGCCAGTCGGGCGGTGCCGGATCGCATCAGATTGCGCCGCTCCTGCTGATCGCCTTTGTCGAAAATGCCTTTAAACATGGTGTCAGGGGGACATCAAAAAAAGCGTTTGTGCAGGTGAGTGCAGTCGTTGCTGAGGAGCAACTTGTGTTTACAGTCGAAAACAGTGTTTCCCCTAAACGCCAGCTAAACAATGACCCTGTGAAACGATCAGGTGGCGTAGGACTGGCCAATGTGCAGCGACGACTGGATACTATTTACCCAGACCGGTATGAGTTGACTGTTGATGCCAACGATGTCGTGTATAGCGTGAAGATCACGATTCAGCTCTAACCGGAGGCATTTGATTTTGTTGCTGCCGCCCCTGCCACCGGAAAATAGGTAGCAGGGGCTTTATTATTTATCGATGAAATGGGGGCATTGGTCGAAATTATACCAGCCGCTGGTCGAAAGTAGTTGAGCAGGTTTCTAACAAGGGCTAAGTTTGAACTGTCTGTCATTAGGCACATTCCTAACCCCCTAACCATTTCGTATTGTCAACCATTAAATTTCAACAAGTATCGATCATGAAAAACCAAGCAACAACCGCCGCTCCCCGTCTTACAGTGAAAAAAGAACGTATCGTTTGTCTGAATGTTAATCAGAATGGTTCAAAGGCAGGTGGGCGTACCTTCACTGTTCTTAGTATCACTCGCTGGTAGTCACTTGCAAACGTGTCATCTACTCAACTATTCGGCAGCTTCCCAGAAACAGCTAGCTGCTTATCTCCGTCGCACAGGCTGGCTCGCTGAAAACCAGGCTGTTGCGTATTCGGAGGGTAGAGACCCGTTGGTTTTCATGCACCTCACTGATCCTGGCGAGTACATCCCGGAGCCATTCTGGGAGGTACTCGGGCAGTATCCAGCGGTGATTATCACGTCACCGTACCCGGCCCACTTGTTCAGCCACATCCCTCTGCCGCCTTTCGCGTTTCTGACAGAGCCATTTTCTTTTGAGCAGTTCGCAGTTTGTTTAGAACAGTACGTATCTATTTACGGGTGATAGGTCGTATAAATTTTTTTTATTGCAATTTCTGTCGGACCGCAGGCGTACTTTATTGATTTAATGGTAGATAGTATTTGTTATTTCGGAAATTTGATTTTCTGGAATAAACACTATCAACTATGATTCAGTCGAGCAGTTTTTTCGTTCTACGTCGTCCTACGTATTCGCTTAGCAAATTGGCTCAGTTCTACAGCCAGTTAGCCACCCGTTCCCTCGACGACGTCCTCCGACAGTATTACCAGGATCCGCTGGCGCAGGAGGCTCTTTTTGCGGCTTCTCCCGCGCTTTACGAACGGTTTAGATGCTGGCTGGCAGGCGAGCAACTCCCTGAGCAGAAAAAACTGCTGGCTACACTGCACAAGTACTTTATACGGATGTGCAGCCGTTCAACCCCCTATGGTCTCTTTGCCGGTTGTGCCACGGGCACTTTCACCGAACACTCGCACCTGCGTGCCGGACCAGCCACTGCGCTGCGCCCGCACACACGCGTCGATACCGACTGTTTACAGGCCATCTGTACATGGCTCACCGACCAACCTAACGTTCGGGCGCAGCTAAGTCTCCATCCCAATTCGTCGTTGTATCCCGTCGGGTCGTCTTTACGGTATGTGGAACAACAGCGTGATACCGACAAACGAAGCTATTTCATCAGCGCTGTTGAGACTGACGATTACCTCAGTCTGGTACTCGATGCTGCCCAGCACGGTGCTACCATTGGCCAACTAGCCGAATTGATTACCGACGTACCGCTCGAAGAGGCGGTTACGTACATCGAGCAACTTATTGACAGCCAGATTCTTTGCTTCGATATTGAGCCAACCGTCACGGGGGTAAACTACCTTGATCGACTTACCAACCGTATTGCGGCGCTTCCCGGCGAAAACGAGGCTGCACAGGCATTACGAGACCTGGCGGGTTTCCTCCAACAACCTGATCGTCTGGTAGCCTACGCACAAACCCGGCAGTGGTTCTCGGACCGGAACCTCGAAGCAGCCACAGCCGATGTGGTACAGGTCGATTCATTTTTCGACATGCCTAACCTGTCCATTGGGCAGTCGGCCATGCGGCTTTTGCAACACGATCTGGAAAAACTACTGGTACTCAATCAGCCGGCCATCAATCCCGACCTTGATCTATTCAAACGGCGGTTCGACAACCGCTACGAAGAAGAAGAGATACCCCTGTCGCTGGCCCTCGATAGTGAGTTTGGTGTTGGTTACGGCAGTGCATCCACACAAGGCGTTGGTTATGCACCGCTGATAGATGACCTCACTTTTGGCACCACCTCGACCCCAACAACCACGGCCTGGGACTGGTGGCAGACGCTGGTGATGGACAAATATGCCGATGCCCTCCGCACCCGGCAGCAGGAGATTGTGCTGACCGACGATGACCTGACGTTTATCCGTAAGCAGCAACAGGGGCACGATATGCCTTTACCCGACAGTTTCTACGCGTTTGGGTCGTTGCTGGCCCGGTCAGAGAAATCCCTCGATGAGGGGGACTTTCAGTTCAATCTCCTGGCCTGTAGTGGGCCATCGGCGGTGAATCTGCTGAGTCGATTCGGTGAAGGTGATGCCCACCTGGCCGAACGTATCCGGGCCTGTGCCGTGGCCGAAGAGCTACACCATCCCGACGTGATCATCGCCGAGATTGTTCACCTGCCCGAAAATAGGGTTGGTAACATCCTGACCCGACCCATGATTCACCAGTACGAAATTCCGTATTTAGGTCAGGCCTCGGTGGAGCCGGAGTTTCAGATACCGCTGTCTGATTTGCTGGTATCGGTGCATAATAATCGGGTGGTGCTTCGGTCGAAACGGCTTAACAAGCGGGTTATTCCCCGGCTCACCACAGCCCACAACTTCACGCAGGGGCTGCCGATTTACCGTTTCTTGTGTGATCTGCAACGGCAGGACACCCACCTGAACATGGCCTGGAACTGGGGTGTTTTGCACCAGCAAACCTATCTGCCCCGCGTTCGCTATCGCCGGGTGATCGTGAGCCGCGCCACATGGCAGCTTCAGAGCAATGCCCTCACGCCCGATAATCCCCTGAAATTGGTGGCACAGTTGACCGCTGCCGGGGTGCCCGACCAGTTTGCCGTGGCCCAGGCCGACAATGAACTGCTGATTTCGATGCACGTGCCTGCCTCGCTTGATCTGCTGATTCTGGAAATCAAGAAAAACGACCGCGTCCGCCTGGTCGAGTTGCTGAGCCAGCCTGAGCAGTGCCCGCTCATGCACCAACGCGAGGCTTACGCACACGAACTGGTTATTCCATTTTATAACGACAAAGCCCCGGCACTGCCTGGTCTCACCCAGCCCGACTTGGAGCTACCCCAACGCCGGTTCTCGGTGGGCAGCGAATGGTTTTACCTGAAAATCTACGCCGGCGAAAAAGCCTCTGATGAACTGCTGATCCAGTCGATCTACCCCACCGTGCAGCAGTTGTTGCAGACGCAGATCATCCAGGGATTTTTCTTTATACGATACCAGGACACCGACCCGCACTTACGGCTACGTTTCCGGGGCAACCCGCACGTCGAATTTTATCAGTATGTGGTACGGGCCATCGAACAGGCCTTCCATAAGGCTGTCACGTCGGGGGTAGTGAACCGGGTGCAGGTGGACACCTACCAGCGCGAACTGGAACGGTATGGCATGGAGCAGATCGACCGTTGCGAAACGCTGTTTCACTACGATAGCCTATCGACTATGTCGTTTCTGGCTCATACCGATGGTGCCTTCGACGAAGACCTGCGTTTTGCCGTGGCCATTGCCAAAATTGACCGGCTACTGGCCGGATTCAACTTGCCGGTTGGCGAATGCCGCCGGTTGCTTAGCCACCTGAAAGAGCAGTTTTTCGAAGAGTTTGGGGGCGAATCGTCCCTGCGTCACCAACTCAACGACAAGTATCGGTTCTACCGGCCCCTGATCAACCAGGCGCTTGGCCCTGATTTTGAGCCAACGGAAGGCATCTGGCAATGGAGCGTGCAGCAAGCTGAGGTACAACAGCAGATAGCTACAACCCTTGCTGGTTCGGATAGACTATTCGGTATTGCCGGTAGTTTAATTCACATGACCGTCAACCGGCTTTTCCCGTCGAAACAGCGCGTGTATGAGCTGGTGCTGTATCACTGTTTAGCAAAACACTATGATTCTGTAGCAGCAAAACAAACCATGCCAAGCAAACAATTGGCCGTGAACTAGGGGTAGGCAATAGGCGGTGGCAGTTGGCAGTAGTTGACGTAAGCGCAAAGGCTCCCGCGTCAGCCATTGCCAACTGCTGCTACTTCTCAGGGCAGTTTTTGCAGCGTTTGCTCTTCTTATATTTTTTGCAGCATTTTTTCAGTACGCAACCGGAGGCATCTGCCAGGGTGCTGTTGCTGATGAGCGGCAGCGCTATGAGCGAGGCTACACCAGACTGGTCAGCGTCGAAATCGGTGAAAGGAAACATTCGGTTCGTTGATAAAGCTAGTCGAAGATACGAGCTATTTAGACTATTTCAAAATAAAAAGACCTGTTCGGCTGACCCCATGCTCAGATTGACTGGTCGATTATACGCTAGGCCAAGGCCCGTCGTTTTCTCAGAAAGACGTACTTTTACTTCTATCACCACCGCCAGGCGCCTTTCATGGATTTTCTTCCTGCCGACTTAGCAGCCTACGCCGACGCCCACACGACGCCCGAATCGCACACGCTCAGGCGACTCAATCGCGACACCCACGCCCACGTACTGCGGCCCCGGATGTTATCGGGGCACGGCCAGGGACGGTTGCTGGCCCTGATTTCGCAGATGGTGCGGCCTCATCGCATTCTGGAAATTGGTACCTATACGGGCTATTCGGCGCTTTGTCTGGCCGAAGGGCTATTGCCTGATGGGCGATTAATCACCATTGACAGCAATGAAGAACTGGAAACGATTGCCCGAACCTATTGGGCCGAGTCACCCTATGCCCACCAGATCGATTACCGGCTGGGCGAGGCCGCTACGGTGCTTAGTACCCTATCGGACGAGGTATTCGACCTGGTTTTTATTGATGCCGACAAAGAAAATTATAGTCTGTACTACGACCTTATTTTCGACCAGGTCCGGCCCGGCGGGTTGATTCTGGCCGATAACGTGCTTTGGAGCGGTAAGGTGGTTGACCCCCTACAAGCCAACGATCACGTTACCCAGGCTGTCATGGCCTTTAACCAGAAAATTCACGACGACCCGCGCGTCGACAACGTACTCCTGCCCGTCCGCGACGGAATTATGATGGCCCGAAAACGCTAACCCTACTATGAAACGTCTCTTCACCCTACTTTTTAGCCTGGTAAGCCTGCTGGCAACGGCCCAGCCCGCCCCCAACACGGATCGGCCCGCCGTACCCAGCCAGCTAACGTTTGCCGATTTGACCGTCCGGTTCGACGACGATGCCCGCCGCCTGATTCAGCAGGATGTCAACTCGCTGGTGGCCAATCGCGCCTACTGGTACGCCAAACTCGACCGGGCACTGCTGTACTTTCCGCTGATGGAAAACGCCCTGCTTACCGACGAAATGCCCACCGATTTCAAGTACCTCGCCATGCAGGAAAGCTCACTCACGCCCGACGCCGTGTCGTCGTCGCAGGCGGTGGGCTTTTGGCAGTTTAAGCGCGAAACGGCGGGTGATTACGGGCTGGCGGTGAATGACCAGGTCGATGAGCGGAAGCATATTTTGTCATCCACCCACGCCGCCGCCCGCTACCTGCGCCGCAGCAATGGGATGTACAACAACTGGGTGTCGGCGCTATTTTCGTTTTATTTGGGCACGGGGGGCATCAGCAAAATCGTGTCGCCCGACTGGGCCAATTCCCGCGACATCACCCTCAGCGGCAGTACCGACCGTTATGTGCTGCGCTTTTTTGCCCATAAACTGGCCATTGAACACGCCGTGAAAACCTACCAGCCCAGCCTGCCGTTTGCGCTGGTCGAATACCCCGGTGGTGGGGGTAAAAACGTCAACGACATCGCTACGGAATTGACCATTCCGGTGGCCGATATCCGTAGTTATAACCGGTGGCTGCTGACCGATCAGGTGCCGTCTGACAAGGCCTACATACTGACTGTACCTGTCCCGAACGGGCAAATCAACGACGTTCGTCAGCGCATGGTGGCCGCTACGGATACCAAATTAAAGAACATTCCTACCGACGACATTGGCTTTCCGGTGCTGAAACTGGTGACGATGGTGACGCGGTCGGACAACGAGCCGATTTTGTACGAAATTAACGGGTTGCCGGGCGTTCAGGCACAAGCCAGTGATAATTCGGCCTCGCTGGCGCGGAAATCGAAGATCAGTTTGTCGAGCTTTTTGCGCTTCAACGATCTGGGCGAACGCGATTTGCTGTTGCCGGGCGAGGTGTATTACCTGGCCAAAAAGCGCAAAAAAGCCCTTGTACCCTTCCACACCGCCCGTGCTGACGAGAGCATGCGCAGCATTTCGCAACGCTACGGTATCCGGCTGAAAAAGCTGGTGCGCTATAACCGCATGGACCGCGTGCAGAAACTACTGGTGGGCCGGGTGCTATGGCTCCGCGAAAAACGGCCCAGCAAAACGCCAATCGAGGTAATCAACGCGCCCACACCGCCGGTGATCGATCCGTCGCCGTTTACGCCCAGCACCCGCCCCTTGGCCGACCAAAGCGCTGGCGACGCCCGCACGGCCATCAACAATATTCCGCGGAATGCGTCGGAGCGGAAACGGTATCAACCCAAACTGCTGGGTAGTGCCACGCCCGCGTCAGAAATGACACCTGCCATGCGGAATCAGCCGCGTACCGACCCCGACCCGCTGCCGCCCATGACCCGTCCGGTGGCCGCTGCCACAACTGCGAATAATCCCGCCGCCGCAAACACCCCGCCCGTGAATGTCCCCGCTGCCCAACCCACGCCTTCGGTGACAGTGCCTGCTCCCGACGTGACGGCCACGACGCCTATTCCACGCGATGCCGGTTCGCCGCAGCGCACCATCATTGTGCGGGCAGAGGGAGAACCTGAACGCCAGCGCACAACACCAGCCCGCCCGGT
Source organism: Cytophagales bacterium (assembly GCA_038230755.1). Lineage (GTDB taxonomy): Bacteria > Bacteroidota > Bacteroidia > Cytophagales > Spirosomataceae > Fibrella. Next base: position 15,676 of record JBBRMP010000005.1, read on the forward strand.
TACCAGCGGAAGCCGCGAAGTGGTGGCGCAGAATCAACAGCGGAACGACCCCGACCCACTGCCGCCCATGACTCGTCCGGTGGCCACGGCCACTTACACCACCACGCCCGACCCCACCATCAGCCAACCCGGCAAACGGTCATCGGGCAGAAAAACTCCGGCCGTGGATTTGGGGGAAGAACAACCGCCCGTGACGAAAAAAGGGCAGGAAGCACCCGTGCGCAACCAGCCATATACCGATCCAAAGCCGCTGCCGCCCATGACCCGCCCCGCCACTCCTGCCGACAATGCACCCGCCCCCCGTGTGGATTCGCCCAATAGCCGCACCGTTAGTGCCCCCAATAGCCGCAGCGCAACCAGCCCAGCCAGTGGCCGGTCGATGAGCCACACCGTCGAGGCGGGGCAGACGTTCTACAGCCTGTCGCGGTACTACGGTGTTCGGGTAGAAGACCTGCTGGAAGCCAATGCATTGACGCCGGGCGATAAGCTATCGGTGGGCCAGAAAATGACGATACTCAACGTGCCTGCTGGCTACCCAACGGGTCAACCTACGTCGCCAAAGCCGGTTGTAGCAGCAACGCAACCCGTTGAACCAGAGCCAGTAGCCGCACAGCCTGAACCAGCACCAGCCAAAACGAGCGGCCCAACCTACCACACCGTGGCCAAAGGCGAAACGTTGTACCGGGTGTCGAAGCAGTATGAAGTGACCATCGAGCAGTTGATGGAATGGAACAAATTGCCCGACCTAGGCGTAAAAGAAGGCCAGAAATTGCGCGTAAGTCAGTAACCTGGTTCACTAAAGACAGCTATGATCCTCATCGACAACACCGTCATCAGCGACGATATCGCCGAACAATTTTTCGTCTGCAACCTGGATAAGTGCAAAGGTGCCTGCTGCGTAGAGGGCGATGCCGGTGCTCCCCTTGAGCATGACGAACTGGCGAAATTGCAGGAAATATACCCCGCAGTGAAGCCTTATTTGTCGGCGGCGGGTGTGGCGGCTATCGAAGCACAGGGCCTGTATGAACAGGATATCGATGCCGAAGGTGACGGCGATTACGTAACCACCACGGTGGGTGGCCGTGAATGCGTCTACGCTATTTACGACGAAAAAAACATCCTGAAATGCGGTATCGAGGCGGCCTATAACGACGGCAAAATCGACTGGCAGAAGCCTATTTCATGCCACCTGTACCCGATTCGTGTGACCAAATATGAGCAGTATCACGCCCTCAACTACGACCGGTGGCCCATTTGCAGCCCGGCCTGTGGCTTTGGCAAACAACTTGGCGTGCCTGTCTACAAATTCGTTAACAATGCCCTCGTCCGCGCTTACGGACAGGCGTGGTACGATCAACTCGTGCGGGAAATTGAAGGAGAGAAGGAATAGCAGTGGGCAATGGCAGTTGGTAGAAGGGACTTGCGCATTGATCACGTGCATCAGCCCCTCCTGCCAACTGCCCCGATGCGTCGGACCGCTGCCCACTGCTACTTTTTCCTGCCCCTCTCCGCTATTTTCTTTGCCTGTTCCTTTTCGTATTGATCACGCTGGCGTTTGTCGGAAGAAAGGTTTCGGTAGAGACCGTTCAGGACGTAGAGGTCGTCTACTTCGTCGATGAGCAGGTGGAGTTGCTCGCGTACTTGTTCAATGTTCATGGCCGTTTGGCGGGTTGCCCACGCAGGGCTGGTCAAGTTTAACCTGTATAACGCGCCGTCTGGTAAAACGATTACCCGTTTGCCTCGATTTTTTTGGCGCTTAGTAAACATTTTACCGCATAAATGGGTAAACTTGTCGTATCGACCGGCTAATCCGGTTTTGCTCATGAAACAAACGCTACTTTCCTTATCAGTTTGCCTGGTTGCGCTGGCGGCCAACGCACAGGATGTTGACCAGCAGGCCCAGGTTAGCCAGTCGGTGCGGGCCAACGCCCGGTACGATTTGAAAGCCGTTGAGCGAATCTCGGCAACCAACGTGGTGGAACGGCAGGCTACGGCTACCTACACCGCTGGTAAGGCCATCCTGCTGAAGCCGGGTTTTGAAGCCCGCGCTGGTTCTGTGTTCCAGGCTACCATCGCGCCGGTGTCGGCCCGTTCGGCAGAGCCGGGTTCGGGATTGCTGGTGTCGGCATCGCCCAACCCCTTTCAGGACCTGACCACGGTTGAATATACCCTGCCCAATGCCACCGCCGTAAAGCATACCTTGACCAATGCAAGTGGCGGCGTAATCCGTCACACAGAATCGGACGGTGTTCAGGCCGCAGGTACGTACAAGCTTGGTGTCGACGGCGGAAATCTGCCTACCGGCGTATACCTCTATCAGGTGAAAACCGATAGCCAGACCAAAGTGATCCGGCTGCTAAAACAGTAAGCCAGTCAAGCGCACCATCATTTATCAACATAGTCTATTGATTTACAATGGTTTAAGGCTACTATAGCCCACCTCACCGTTGCCTATTACCAAAGCCCATTCAGACGAGTGGGCTTTTTGCATTGTAGCCATTCTATAGATTATTCAAACTAAACGGGTTGAAATGTGTTCCTTAATAGCCTGCTTATGCGCTGATTTTCAGCGTAATCGCTTTGTCAGGCAAAACTACTCAACGCCATGAACACCTCGACCCAAACCTTGCCAGGCCTCTTCGTTCAACCAAAAAACGTGGCCTTCATCGGTGACTATCTGCCCCGGCGGTGCGGAATCGCCACATTTACGGCGGATATGTACCAGTCCTATTCGCGCTTCATTCCCGGTGCCAGTCCATGGGTGGTGTCGGTCAATGACACGACAGAAGGCTACGATTACCCCGACGAGGTACGCTACGAGTTTTTCCAGCATGACTTGGAATCGTACAAAAAAGCTGCTGAATTCTTAAATTCCCGGAATGTGGATGTGGTGTGTCTTCAGCATGAATACGGCATCTACGGAGGCACGGCGGGCAACTATATTCTGACCCTGTTGCGCAACCTGAACATGCCCATTGTGAGCACGTTCCACACCATTCTGAAAAGCCCCGATCAAGATCAGTTGCTTACCCTGAAAGCCATTGCCGACCTATCGGCGCGGGTGGTGTGCATGAGCGAAAAAGGACGGTGGTTCCTGACGTCGATCTACGAAATTCCCAACGAAAAAATTGATGTGATTGCCCACGGTATTCCCGATATGCCCTTTGTGGACCCCCATTTCTACAAAGACCGGTTCCAGATGGAGGGCAAGCAGGTGCTGCTCACGTTTGGTTTATTATCGCCGAATAAGGGGATCGAAAATGTGATCAATGCCCTACCCCGCATTGTAGAGCAGTTTCCGAACGTGGTCTACATGGTACTGGGCGCGACGCACCCGCACCTGATTCGGCACGAGGGCGAGGCCTACCGCGACAGCCTGAAAAAACTGGCCGCCGACAACGGCGTGGCCGACCACGTCAACTTCTACGATCAGTTTGTGGAGCTTGACGACCTGCTGGAATTTCTGGGAGCCGCCGATATTTACATCACGCCCTACCTCAATCCCGCACAGATTACGTCGGGTACACTGGCGTATTCGGTGGGCGTGGGCAAGGCCGTTATCTCGACGCCCTACTGGCACGCCGAAGAACTCCTGGCCGATGGTCGGGGTATTCTGGTTCCTTTTGGCGACAGTGAAGCCATTGCTGATCAGGTGATTAACCTGCTGACCGACGAACCCATGCGGCACGCCATGCGCAAGCGGGGCTACCTGATGGGCCGCGAGATGATCTGGGAAAACGTGATTAACCAATACGCCGAATCATTCGGACAGGCCCGTCTGGAACGGATGCGCGCCACGCAAAGCCTGTTTCCAGGTGGCAGCAGTGGCAGTTCGCAACTGCCGACGCTGAAACTCGATCACCTCTACCGCCTCAGTGATTCGACCGGAATAATTCAGCACGCCCGCTATCATTTGCCATTTTACGAAGAAGGCTACTGCACCGACGACAATGCCCGTGCCCTGATTCTGACGATGTGGCTGAAGGAACTGGGCTACCATGACCGGCGCGTCGATCAGCTTGCCGATACGTACATGGCGTTTCTGAATTACGCTTTTTCGCCCGAAAAACGGCAGTTTCGAAATTTCATGAGCTATGACCGGCGCTGGCTCGAAGAGGTCGGTTCGGAAGATAGCACGGGGCGGGCCATTTGGGCGCTGGGCACCTGCATTGGCCGGTCTGACGAACAAAATGCCCTGACCTGGGCTATGACATTGATGGAAAGCACGTTGCCAACTACGATCGACATGGGGTCGCCACGGTCATGGGCGTTTGCGCTGCTGGGTATTCACGAATACCTCAAGCGGTTTAGCGACGACCGGCTGGCCAAGTCTATTCAGCAAAAACTGGTTGAGAAACTCATTTTCCGGTATCACGAAACCGCCACCGACGATTGGCGCTGGTTTGAAACCACGCTGGCCTACGACAATGCCGTGATGGCCCACGCGCTGTTAGTTTCTGACAATCCGAAGGGCATCGACATCGGTTTCACGGCCCTGGAGTGGCTGATCGAGCAGCAGACGGCTACGCCGCTGCCCGACTATGGCAAAGCCACGAAAGGCCATTTCCAGCCCATTGGCTCAGATGGTTTTTACAGTAAAGGTTTGTCCCGCGCCTATTTCGATCAGCAGCCCCTGGAAGCGCAGAGTACCATCAGCGCCTGCCTCACCGCCTGGCAGTTTACCAGCGATCCTGAATGGCACCGCCGCGCGTTGCGCATATTCCGCTGGTTTACAGGATATAACGACCTTGGTTTGCCCCTCTACGACTCGCTCACGGGTGGTTGCCGCGATGGGCTGCACATTGACCGGGTGAACCAGAATCAGGGGGCCGAATCGACGCTGTCTTATTTGCTGGCCCTCACCGAGTTGCAGGGAGCCGTGCAACCACTGCTCGAAAAATCGTTTGTGCGGTCAGTGGCGAGTAGCTTATCTTAGCAGGGTAATCCTATATAGTTTACAGTTTACAGTTTACAGTTTTCAACGGTCCGCCGCTGCGGTTGCTTCGCGCTCGGATGACGCTCGCGAAGCAACCGCAGCGGCGGACCGTTGAAAACCGTAAACTGTAAACTTTTCTTTATGCCAATTAAAGCCACTCGTACGGGCATTGTGTTGCGCCCCGATCCTGCCCGCGTACTGTATCGCCCGTTCGAGATGGGCAACAGCAACCGCGTTCTGAAAATCATTGCCCGCGTCAGTTCCCTCACCGACGCTGAGGTAGAGGTGAACATCGATGAGGTAATCCGCGAATTTGGTGGGCGGCACTACCGGCTCGAACGTTTTTTTCTGAATCGGTTCGAACAGGTGAAGGAACATTTGCTCACCGACGAACCGCTGCTGATGGAGCGAAAACTGTTACTCGGCGCTTATTTCACGATGGAATATTCGTTGGAGTCGGCGGCGCTGTTCAACCCGTCGATGATCTGGCACCCCGATCAGAGCAATTTACCAGCGGGTTATAAACGGTTCATTCTCAGCCTGCGGGCCACCGGCGAGGGGCACATTTCGTCGATTTCGTTCCGCACCGGCTACGTCGATGGGGAAGGGAGCATCGTGCTGCAAAAACCATCTCGGCACGTAACCTCACCCGAACTTATTGTTAGTCAGCAGTTTAAGAAAGACATTTTTGTCAAGAAACTGTATGAACTGCGGTTGATCAACAGCATTTCGGAAGGTATTCTGGCGGGCCTCAGCGACGAGTTTACTTTACCCGACCTAGAGGCGCAGGTGAAACGCGTCATGAGCCAATTCCGGCACAATGCCGAGTACGACACCATCACGAGCGGCCTGCTGGCCCTGGCCCGGTCGAACTACGAGATGCATTTCGACGATGATCAGAGCCTTGATGAGCGGTGCATCTTTCCCTATTCGCCCAACGAAACCAACGGGATTGAAGACGCCCGCTTTGTGGAGTTCCGCGACGACGATGGCAAGGTGACCTACTACGCCACCTACACGGCCTACAATGGTCGGGTGACGTTTCCGCAACTGCTGGAAACCACCGATTTTACCCATTTTGCCGTCAGCACCCTCAACGGGGCCGAGGTGCAGAACAAGGGTATGGCGCTCTTTCCGCGTAAGATCAACGGTCGTTACGCCATGCTGTCGCGGCAGGACGGCGAGAACGTGTACCTCATGTATTCCGACGATCTGTATTTCTGGCAGACCAAAGAACTCATCGCCAAACCGACTTACCCCTGGGAGTACGTGCAACTAGGCAACTGCGGCTCACCGATTGAAACCGAGGCGGGCTGGCTGGTGCTTACCCACGGCGTGGGACCGATGCGGAAATATGCTATCGGTGCGTTTTTGCTGGATCTGAACGACCCCTCGAAAGTACTTGGTCGCATGAGCGAACCCCTGCTTAGCCCCAACGCCAACGAGCGCGAAGGCTACGTGCCCAACGTGGTCTACAGTTGCGGCGGACAGGTGTACCAGAATCAGTTGATCATTCCCTACGCCATGTCTGACTATGCCAGTAGCTTCGCTACGGTCAACCTGGGTGAGTTGATCGCTGAACTCACAGGCAATCAGGTTACTACTCAACAGTCGGTGAGCGAAGAGATTCGATAGTGTTAAGTATAAGTGCTTGATTACATGCCCATCACTGTGAGTGACGGGCATTTTTTATTCTAAAAAATTACTCAAAAAATCTTCACAAACAGAATATTATATAGGCGAGTTGGCGCTTTAGCAGAACGATGTGTTAAAAAATTACAAATTAATGTTTTGTTAGCGTGCTAACGATTTCTTAATTTTGAGTTTACTGAATAACCATTTCAATCAGCTTTTTCACCAAACTACTCATCTCCAATGAGAAAACTTTTAATGTTGGCGCAGCTACTGCTGTGCCTGCTAAGTCTGCCCGCTTTGGCGCAAAACCGAACCATAACCGGGCGTGTGGTCTCCGGCGAAGATAATTCCGTACTGCCCGGCGTAAGCGTAACCCTGAAGGGAACAACCCGGGGCACCACAACAGACGGTAATGGACAGTACACGATTTCAGTGCCCTCGGGTACAGTCAAGATTGTGTATTCGTTTATCGGCTTCACCTCGCAGGAAGTGGTAACGGGGAACCAGACCAAACTCGATATCACCCTGAAGCCAGACGCAACGAGCCTGAACGAGGTGGTGGTAACCGCCTTTGGTATTCAGCGTACCGAGCGCGAACTGGGTACGTCGATTGCTAAAGTGAGCAGTGCTGCCATTAATCAGGCCGCCCCGGTCAACATTGCCAACGGCCTCACGGGCAAGGTATCAGGCCTGCAAATCAGCACCACCAACAACGGTGTGGGCGCGGGCGTACGGATTACGCTGCGTGGCAACCGGTCATTTCTGGGTCAGAACCAGCCTCTGCTGGTTGTGGACGGAGTCGTATCGGATATCTCGTTTCTGAACTCGATCAACCCGAACGACATCGACCAGACCAACGTACTGAAAGGCCCCAGTGCGGCGGCTTTGTACGGTTCGGATGCCTCGAACGGGGTATTGATCGTGACGACCAAAAAAGGTACGAAGAACAGTAAGCCCCAGGTTTCGTACAGCAACAACACGCAGTTCGAGAGCATCTCGTATATGCCGGGCCTGCAAACCCAGTTTGGTGGCAATGGTGGTGAAGGCCAACCCTTCTACGACCGCAACTACCGCCGTACCTATGTACCTTATGAGAACCAGAGCTTTGGTGATCCTTACGACGGTTCGCTTCGCCCACTGGGTTACGGCGTTGAAATTCGCGATGCCAACGGCAATGTGAAGCTGGATACCCTGAAAGTGCCTTATTCATCACCAACGACAGATCCACGCCGGGCATTTTTCAAAACCGGTGTAACCTCACAGCATGACGTATCGTACCGCATTGGCGATGGCTCGAACTTCTTCGGGCTAAGCCTACAGCGAGTCGATCAGTCGGGTATTATCCCCAATGACAAATACCAGCGGACTGCCATCGGCATCAACGCTGGCCGGTCGGTTGATAAGCTGACGGTTACGGGTGCGGTGAAATTCACCTACCAGAACACCAATACGGAGAATAACGATTTCAACTCAGGCCGCCCCGTATACTGGAACGTGCTGAACCAGCAGGCACACGCCCCTATCAACAGCTACCCGCTCAACGATATCAATTCGCCCTATGGTGACGTAAACGGCTACTACAACGCCTATTACCCCAACCCATACTGGCAGATCACGGGCGACAATTCTAGGCAGGTAAGTGATGACTACAAATTGCAGGGGTCTACGGACATCGCGTATAAGTTTACTCCCTGGCTGAGCGCCCTGTACCGGATTGGTGGACAGGTTAGTGTGAACCAATACAAATCGCACGTTGCCGACGTAACCTTCTCTGACTATGCCCTGACCGATCCCTGGGAGGCTGGTAACATTGCCTCATCGAATGGCCACGTTAACGCGCAGGTTCGTGACAACACGTTTCTCTTTACCCGATTCACGGGTGATCTGCTGGTTACGCTGAACCCCAAGTTTGGCGATTTCACCACGACGCTGATTTTAGGTCAGCAAACGCGGCAACAGTTCACGCGGGCAACGTCTGACTTTGCTGGTGCGCTCGTGGTACCCGGTGTGTATAACATAGCCAACCGCTTAGGCAATCCATCGCTGTCTGAATACACGGGAAGCAGCCGGTTACTTGGTTTGTTTGGTGATTTGACGATAGGCTACAAGAACTTCGCGTTCGTTCACGCCACGGGTCGTCAGGACCAAACATCGGTGTTGGCCCCGGCTAACCGCACGTTCTTCTATCCCAGCGTCGACGCCTCGCTGGTACTGAGCGACATGATTCCTTCGCTGAAAGACAACCGGGCCATTACGTATTTGAAACTACGGGGTAGTCTGGCCAAAGTAGGTCAGGTAAACGTGGCGCCCTATCAGTTGCAGAACGTATTCAACCCAGGTACAGGCTTTCCTTTTGGTGGGCAGCCTGGCTTTGAGCTTGGAAACCAGCAGAATGATCCCAACCTGAAGCCTGAATTCACGACAAACAAAGAGGTGGGTATCGAATTAGGCCTGTTTGGTCGATTCCTGCTCGATGCCGTTTACTATAACACAGAAACCACTAACCAAACGGTGCCCATCGATATCTCGCGGGCAACGGGCTATACCCGCGCGTTGATCAACACGGGCTCATTGGCCAACAGCGGTATTGAACTGGACCTGAAAACCCAAAGGCCGTTGGTGAGTGTCGGCAGCTTTACCTGGGATGCCAGCGTAAACGCTACGTTCTTGAAGAGCAATGTGACTGACTTGTATCAAGATCTGGCTCGTGTAAACCTGCCGTATGCCAATGGTGCAGGCTCAGATATCTATGCCGCCAAAGGCTATTCGTACCCGGCTCTGTTTGTCAACGACATCCAGCGTATTCAGAACACGGACCCAAAAGCATTAAACTACGATGCAACGGGTCAGTTTGTTGGTCGTCCCGTGGTAAGCCCTACAACGGGTTACCCCATTCTGGACCCAAACCTCAAGTATGCCGGTACCACGCAGCCAACCGTTCGTTTCGGCATGAGCAATACGTTTAAGTATAAGGGGCTGACGCTGACAGGCGTGATTGAATACCGCGGTGGTGCTGTTATCTACAACGCCCTGGGCAACGCCCTCGAATTTACGGGTGCTGGCATCCGGTCAACGTATGCGGGACGGCAGAACTTCGTGTTCCCGAATTCAGTTACGGTTGGCACAAATCCTGATGGTACGACTGGGACTATTACGCCCAACACGAACACTACGACCAAAGACGGTAACCTGACCTTCTGGACCAACTCGGCCTACCACAACGCAGGCTACAGCTACGTGACGAGCGCCGATTTCTGGAAACTGCGTGAGTTAGCCCTGAGCTATGACATTCCGGCGTCAATCCTGGGCTACACCAAGTTCATCCGCACACTGAACGTGGCCCTGACTGGTCGTAACCTGGTCATGTTACGCCCCAAGACGAACGTCTTCACCGACCCTGAGTTTTCGGGTGGTGCCAATGCCAACGATACCAGCAACGCCGTGGGCGTAACAACCGAATACCAGGCACCGCCTACGCGTTTCTTTGGCTTCCGGGTATCGGTTGGTTTTTAATCATCAATTCTCAAGAATCAACAATGACTTCGATAAAACAAACAATAGCCGGCCTACTCGTCGTGCTCTTGATGGTGGTGAGCGGGTGCAAGCAGGACTTCCTCGACATCAACAATAACCCCAACCAGGTGACGGCGGCCACGCCCGAACTGGTGCTGCCCGATGCACTGGCTAGCACAGGTGCATACTCAACTACCAGCTTCTATTTTCTGAACCTGTGGATGGGCTACTGGAACTGGAGCGGTAACTATTCGATCAACCTGTCGGATAAGAACTACCAGTTTGTCAACACCTTCAATCAGGGTATCTGGTCAAACGGGTACCTGAACCTGAAGAATTATAACTACATCGATCAGCAGGGTGCCACGCTGAATCAGCCACTCATTCAGGCTATGGGAAAGATCATGAAAGCGTATCACTTTCAGGTTCTGGTTGACACCTACGGCGATGTGCCTTACACGCAGGCGTTGCAGGGTACGGGTGCTATTCTGCCCACCTACGACAAAGCGCAGGACATCTACGATGATTTGTTTAAGCAGATCGACGCGGCACTGGCTCTGTTCAAGAAAGGTGATGGTACGCGGAATCCGGGATCTAACGACATCATGTTTGGGGGCGACATCAGCCAATGGCAGAAGTTTGCCAACACGCTGAAGCTGCGGATGTTGTTGCGTCAGTCGGAGAAAGCAGATCGGGCAGCGTTTATTCAGGCGCAACTGGCTACGATCAAAGCGTCGGGTTACGGCTTCCTGGGCGCTGGTGAAAATGCGCAGGTCAATCCGGGCTATTCCAACTCACAAAATCAGCAAAACCCGTTGTACGGTGCGTTTTATGCCGTAAATGGTTCGCCCTCATTGACCAATAACCAGTACAAAGCCAATGGCTACGCACTCTCGTTGTTGAAGCAGACGAAAGATCCCCGCATTGGGGCTTACTATAAGCCAGTAGTGGGTACGTCGACGACCAATTTCAATGGTACCTTCTTTGGTACGCAGGATCCACTGGTCAATAGCCTGGTATCTGACATTGGACCAGGTATTTTGACGGGTGTTGACAAGCCTGCTGTTATTCTGTCATCGCACGAAAGTCTGTTTATGCAGGCCGAGGCGGCTCAGCGCGGCTGGATTACGACCAGCACGGCGAAAGCGCTGTATCAGGCTGCCGTCACGGAGTCATTCGTCAACGCGGGTCGCACGGCTGCTGAGGCGACTACCTACCTGGCTCAAACTGGGGTAGCTAACGTTGACTTCGACGCGTCGACGAATAAGATTGCGACGATCATCACGCAGAAATGGATTTCGGAAAATAGCCTGGCCCCATTTGAAGCCTGGTCTGATTACCGTCGTTTGGGTTTGCCTACCGATATTCCGATCTCAATTGAGCCAAGTACGTCGGTGAAGCAGATTCCAGTTCGGCTGTTCTACCCGCAAACTGAGTACAACTTCAACACGACCAACGTGAACGCACAAGGCACGATCAATCAGTTTACGAGCAAGATCTTCTGGATCAAATAACCAGCTAACACAAACACCATGAACAAGTTCTTAAAAATCGTTGTGGCCGCGAGTGTAGCCGTTAGCATGACCTCGTGCCTGAAAGACGATGAGCATTTTGTCGATTTCGCCGCCTCAGGTTATGTCGCCGAGATTCCCTACGTAGCCAACCGCAGCATTCTAAAAGCCGTTACCGTAGCTGCTGGGGCCACGCCAACCGTGGCCCCCGTAGACATCAATATCGCGTCGCCAAATCCGCCGACTACCGACGTTCAGGTAGGTGTTGGCCCGGATCAGGCAGCACTGGATGCCTACAATAAGTCTGCCGGCAAGGCCTACAAGTTACTGCCCGCTACGGCTTACCAATTGTCTCCGGCTACAGTTACGGTGCCGTCGGGTAGCCGAATCGGCACCGTCAACGTGTCATTTGTTGGCAGTCAGGTGCCTGCTACCGGTGGTCCCTATGCCCTGGCACTTAGCATTCAGACGGTACCAAGCAACGTTATCATCAGTGCTAACTACCGCACCCAGATTCTGGCCGTTACCGTGAAATAATCAGATTACCCGGTAGTCTAACGCAAAAAGCCCTGGCCAATCTGGTCGGGGCTTTTTGTATGCAGATTAATGAATCGCATCGGGCAGGTACATACGGTTTTGTTGAGGCTACATCAACATTACACAGGGTATTACTTATGCCCTATCTTATTTATACCCATTTAGCTCATCAAAAACATAATGCCATTTATACGCAACCGTACATCACCTTACTTATAATGGGAAGTCCGGTATTTAAGCAATGAAATTATAGATTATGATGTTATGACAAAATATTAAGACGAAATAAAGCTCATTGTCCAAATAAAACATGGCAACCTATATACCAATCACGGCTTTGATAGCAGCAATATTTTAGTACTTTTACCGGAGCGTTAACACAGTTTTAATCTTTTTACTAATCAACTTTTAACAATGAGAAAACTTTTACTGCTAACACAGCTATTGCTGTGTTTCCTGGCACACCCACTATTGGCGCAGGAGCGGACAATCAGTGGCCGCGTCACGTCGGCGGAAGACGGGGCAACTATGCCTGGCGTAAACGTGACGATCAAGGGAACCACCCGGGGAGCCACTGCCGATGCCAACGGTCAATACAAGATCAGTGTGCCAACGGGTCCGGTGAAGCTTGTGTTTTCATTTGTGGGCTATACCAATCAGGAGGTCGGTACAGGTACGCAAACCACCCTCAATATTGAGTTGAAGCCCAATGAAAATAACATCCTCAATGAGGTAGTCATTACGGCGGGGGGTATCACGGCGCAGCGCCGAGCGTTGGGTAGTCAATCGACCACCATAAAATCGCAGGAAATCACACAGGGCAAATCCTCGAACATTGCCGCTGGTCTTTCCGGTAAGGTACCGGGTTTGCTGATCTCTGCCGTAAGCAGCGGTATCAACCCGCAGTACCGCCTTGTGTTGCGCGGCAACCGGTCATTGACAGGAAACAATCAGGCACTTATTATCATCGACAATATCATTTCGCCCAATAGTATTTTGGGTAACCTGAACCCGGAAGATATTGAAGATGTACAGGTGCTCAACGGTGCTGGTGCTGCCGCCCTCTACGGCTCCGATGCCTCCAACGGGGCACTCATTGTTACGACCAAAAAGGCAAGGCTGGGCTAACGCAGGTAAAAGTAGCCAATACCACCACCTTCGAGCGCGTGAGCTACTTACCACAACTACAGCAGAGTTTTGGGTCAGGTACTACGCCCGATGACGTACCGAACTACACGCCTTACGAGAATCAGCAGTACGGGCCTGCTTTTAACGGCTCGCCGGTTATCATTGGCAAACCCCTACAGGATGGCTCTATTCAAACCGTTCCCTATTCGTATCAGGGATCGCGGGAAAAATTCTGGCAGACAGGCGTAGCCAACCAGACCGATTTTAGCCTCTCATCAGGCGATGATAAGTCAACGTATTACCTGTCGGGTCAGTACTTCAATCAGAAATCGACCGTGCCCAACGATGCCTATAATCGGTTCAGTATCCGGGCCAACAGCACCCGCCAGATCTACAAAAACCTGACGGCCATTTTTAATACCAACTTCATTGCCAACCGCTATGACCAGAGCAGCGCGGCAGGGGACGCCTACCAGAACCTGCTGATGTCGCCCGGCCAGATCGACGTGACTAAATATGCCAACTGGCGGACAGACCCTTTTGCCAACCCAAATGGCTATTACAACGAGTATTTCCAGAACCCATATTTCACCCTCGACAACAACCGGGCGTTAACCCGCAACGATTATTTTCAGGGTAACCTTGAACTACACTACAGGCCAATCCCAAAATTGATGCTGACTTACCGGGTCGGTATCAGTACCCGCAACGTATCGAGCAAAACCACGACGGGCAAGTTCACCTACTCGGATTACACTAAGAGCATTTCGGGAAGTTCGAAGACAGATAATGCCGGCTCGGTGAATGATTACAGTGGCTTCAACACGCAGTTGGTCAATGACTTTCTGGCCGAATACAAAACGAATTTCGGCACCAATTTTTCGTTCGATGTGGTCGGGGGCGCCAGCTTCCGTGACAACACATCGAAAGATGTAAACGTGGGTGCCAACGGGCTGGTTATTGCTGACCTCTACAACATCAGCAACTCGCTCAACAACCCATCGGCCTCCGAGCGCAACTATACGGCCCGGCAGGCCGGGGTATATGGCGAAACGCGGATTGGCTTTAAAGAGTATCTGTATCTGCACGTGACCGCCCGCAATGACTGGCGCTCGATTCTTGCTGCCGAAAACCGCTCTTTTTTCTACCCATCAGCCGATATATCGTTTATTGCCACGGATGCTATTCCGGCGCTTAGAAACACCAACTGGCTACAAAGCCTGAAAATTCGGGGTGGTTACTCCAAAGTTGGGCAGATCAACCTGGGTAACTCCACCACGTTTGGTGCCTATGCGCTGAATACTACGTTTGGGCAAGCCGCTGGTTATCCTTTTTCGAGCGGGGCCGGCTTCACGATTAACAATGGCCTGGTATCAGCAAGCCTCCGGCCTGAAATTACGACCGGGGCCGAAGCTGGGTTCGATTTTGAACTCAAAAAGTACAATATCAACGGTGGCCTGACGGTATACAAAACCAACACGGTCGATCAGACAATTTCGGTGTTCGTCTCCTCAGCATCGGGCTTCCAGAACTTGCTAACCAACGTGGGCGAGGTAGAAAACAGAGGCCTGGAGACGTACCTGAACGTAACTCCGATCAAGTTGGCCAATGGGCTGGAGTTCTCTATCGGTGCGAACTACACACTAAACCGCAACAAGGTCATTTCGCTCTCCGACCAGTCCGACCAGTTAATCTTATCCAGCGTAGGTACGTCTGCAAGGGTGTTGGCCAAAACGGGCCAACCGTTTCCGCTGTTGCAAACTACCACCTACAACCGTGATCCACAGGGCCGCATCATTGTTGATCCAATCACGGGATACCCCGCCAGCAATGGTAGTTTCAGCGACATAGGCATCACCAACCCTCCCCATATCTTTGGGGTTAACACAACCCTCAAGTACAGGGGACTCCGGTTTACAACCTTGTTTGAATACCGAAACGGGCATTACATCTATAATGCTATCTCAACGGGTTATGATTTTTCAGGGGCTGGTATCCGTACTGCCTGGTATAACCGTGACCGTTTTGTGATCCCCAACTCGTCTGTCCTACAGGCCGATGGCAGTTACGTAGCCAACACCAATATTGCTGTCCGTAGCGGTGGGGCCGATTTCTGGACTGACGGGACGCGCAACACAGGTATCGGCGAAAACTATACGAACTCAGCCGGTTTCTGGAAACTTCGCGAAGCGTCTGTTGCCTACGACTTCCCCAGATCGATGATGGCCAAAACCGGGTTTCTCAAGGGCGCTACGCTGAGTGTTCAGGGGCGTAACCTATTTATCTGGGTGCCAAAATCGAATCTCTACACCGACCCTGAATACAGTGCCAACGGCACTGATAGCAACGCCGTAGGGTTCACAACACTGGGTCAGACGCCACCAGCCCGTTATTTTGGTGGCACTGTTTCGTTAACCTTTTAATTGACAAATGATGAAAAAGCAGTTCATATATTGGTTGTTGACCCTGGTAGTACTGGGCACGTCGTCCTGTAACAATTACCTGGATATCAACGCCAACCCCAACTCGGCTATCAGCGCCTCAGCCCAACTCGTGCTGCCGCAAGCCATTGTCAGCTCGGCCTCGCTCTCGTCTGCCTACAACAGCTACGGGGCTCATTTTGGTGGGTACATGGCCAACGCCGGGGGGTTCTCCGGTTTTGGCAACCTGCTGAATTACAACCTGGTCACGGGCGATTACAATGGCCTTTGGGTTAATACCTACGACAACCTACAGGATTATAAGTATGTGATCGACCAGACGGAAGGGGTTGAGGGGCAGGGCTATTTCAACGCTACGGCCAAGATCATGACCGTACTGAACTTTCAGCGGCTGGTCGATGCCTTTGGCAATGTTCCTTATTCAGAAGCCTTACAAGGTAATACTGGCAAGACGCCTAAATATGACGATGCGGCCACTATCTATCAGGACCTGGTTGTCAGGCTGGATGCCGCTATTGCGGCTATCGATGCGGCCAAGTTCCCGTTAGCCCTGAATGCTTCGTCGGACCCACTTTTCAAAGGCGACATGATGAGTTGGAAACAATTCGCCAACACCCTGAAAATGCGCCTGCTGATTCGGATGTCGGGCGTATCGACGCTGTCGTCTTTTGTAACGGCTAAGTTTGCTGCCATCGACAAAACCATCGGTTTTATCTCGACCGATGCCATCGTGAACCCAGGCTATACCAAACAGGACGGTAAGCAAAACCCTACCTGGAATGCATGGGGCTACTCGGTAGCGGGTGCATTGGCCAATGCATCCCGCATTCCAACCCAGTTTGCGTATGGCTTCTACAAAGGGCAGAAGTTGACAGACAACGGGCGGGGTACGGTGGTTTTCAAAAACTTCGCAGCAGGGTCAACGCCAGTAAACCAGTTGGGCAACGAGACCGGGGCACCTACCATTATTACGAGCTACTCTACCTGGTACGCAGGTACGTTCAGCAGTGCAACCAGCATCTCGGATGCCCTGGGTATTCTGAAAGGCCCCTCGATGGGACAACCCATCATGCTAGGGGCTGAATCGTATTTCTTACAGGCCGAGGCCCAGTTGAAAGGGTATTTGCCGGGTACACTGGCTACTACCTTCGACCAGGGAATCACACAGTCGTTTACGTACCTGTATAAGGATGTAACCAATGCGGTAGGAGCTGGCAAAAACGTAGCCGCCGATGTGGCTACTTACAAAACCGATAATGCGACCAGCTATCTGGTGAACATAGCCCTCGCCACAACGGTTGAACAGCGCCTGGAAGCCATCATTACTCAGAAGTACATTGCGGTCAATATGATCAATTCAGATGAAGGCTGGAACGAGTATCGCCGGACGGGTTACCCCAAAACAAACCCTGCCGGAAACGGGTACACCAACATCGCGTCAAACAAATCGAACTCGACACGGCCCGATAAATTACCAACCCGAATTCTGTATCCCTCTTCGGAGCAGTCGTATAACTCGACTAATTTCAAACCAGTCAACCAGTTCTCTGATTTAATTTTCTGGGATCCTAACTGATCAGATGCACATGAAGAATTCCATACAACTAGCTGGCCTCTTTTTAGTTGGCGCAGTAATGACCTCCTGTCTGAACGACAGCCTTACCTTAGACCCGGCCAATTCGACCAACGTTGTCGAGTTTAAGAACCCTACCGGCTTTGCCTCGCCCTACGGCAGCAAATACGCGCTGTATTCAAAGTCGTTTGATCTGGCCCCCGAAAACGACTACCCAATTACCGTGAGCTACTCAGGGGCTAACGTAGCCCCCGAAGATATCACGGTGAACGTGGGGGTAGACGAGGCGGCACTGGCGCAGTATAATACAGAACAGACGGCAACATTTGTGTTGCTGCCCGCTGCGCTGTATGTACTGCCAGCCCAGGTGGTTATCCCCAAAGGGCAACGTACAGCAACGGTAGCCTTGAAGATCAAGAGCAACAACTTCGATTTTACCAAAAGCTACGTTCTACCCCTACAGATCAAGACGGTTTCGACGGGTGCAATCAGTGGTAACTTCGGCACGGTCCTGTTGAGCGTTAACGCTAAGAACAAATACGATGGTGTCTACAAACCGTCAGGCACCATGATTGATGTATCTAACGCCGCTTTCGTTGGTCTGGCTTCGTTAGGCAAACAATCTGAGTATACACTGGAAACCGTTTCGGCCACCAAATGCGTTATGACGGATGGTCTTTACTATGCAAAAGGAACCCAGGTTATCGCGTTTTGGACGGGTACTGGCGTAAGTGGTTACGGAACCTTCGCACCGGTTCTCGAATTTGACCCGGCAACGGACAAGATCATCGCGGTGACCAACTCCTTCGGGCAACCGGCGGGCAACACCCGTTCAGGGCAGTTAGACCCTAGTGGCGTGAATACGTATACGGCGTCTACCAAGGCGATCAAGATAAAATACTGGATGAAACAGCCCAGTGTGGTAGCAGCAGCACCCAACATCCGGGTGATGTGGGACGAAACGTGGACGTACCTGAGAGCACGCTAGTCGAGCCTTTTTCAAAAACGTGTAGTAAACACAAAAAAGCGAACGGGCAGAGCCTGTTCGCTTTTTAATTACGCTTTATCCAACTATTAAGATCGTAGAGTCTATTTTGAGGTAACCCTAACCCGCCGCCACACAGTAGAAAGAGGGTACTAACTGTGGCCAGGCGAACGTTATTGGCGGTTACACGGTCAAATATGTAGGTTTTGTTTGGAAATCGGCAAATCGGCGAATCCTTATTTATTAAAAGGGCTATTGGGTCAGTCAATCAGATAGTTTAACCTTTTATGATTTGGGTGGTTTCCGCTAAACTACCAACACAACGTAGCAACGTTATGGAACCCGACGAAAATACCGTTCAGCACGACAGTGCGCAGATAAATGGCCAGACCGAAGCCCCCCGTGGCAGCGACAATACTGAACCCGATGCCCGCGCCAAAGACAACCTCAACACGGACCTTCAGGAAAACTCGGCCAATGGACTGGACAGCGAAGACGTACGTGGTGGGCAGGATGGCCGCAACATCCGGGGCATGGGTAGCCAGGATATGGACAGCAAAAACGGCTTACTGCGCATGGGCGACCAGGACAGCAGCACCATGGAAGTGACTGAAGCCGCCGTTAGCACCGCCGCCGCCAGCGAAAGCAAAACCAGCACCGTGAGCGTTACCACCGCCGGACCTGATGACTATGCCTCCGACGCCGAAGTAAAGGTGCCCAACGCCCAGAAAGAAGCCAAAGAGGCGGCTAGAGAAGACGATATCGAAGAAGGCGATGTCGATTCCAGCGACGACGAATTGACTAGCAAAGAAGACAAAGACATTGCCGAAACCGGCACATCACTCGATAACCAACCAACGTATTAAACCCAACACAATCATGAGCGTTTCAAGCAACATCCGCAGAGAAACTACCGAGTCGCACGCGGCTCAACAGATGCACAGCACCCTGGGTCCAGACATTGAGGTTGGGCAACTTAGCAACACAAACCTGACGGGCCAACTACCCTCGGAACTCAACGCCGAAGGTACGGTTGACACCGTAGCCGAAGAAGTAGAGTCTGCCGACGAGCTAGTGGCTGAAACTGACGACCAGACAGGCCCGTCGCAGGCCGAAATTGACGAGAATACCCGCGCCTCGTGGGGACAAGCCCCCGCCGAAGGCACGCCTGTGGCTGAATAGTCTGGATTACGAATGAGAAATAGTCGTAATCCAGAAGAAGTCATAAGTCGTAAGTCGGCTTACGCAAACCTACTACTGACGCGTGAGCCGACTTACAACTTATGACTTCTTCTGACTTACGATTACCTTCTACTATTTTCCCCTGTTCTTCGTTACTTTCGTAGACACAATCATTTTCTGACCGAACTGTACGCTGTATGATCCGCCTCCTTAGTCTTTGCTTCCTCGTTGTTTTCACCGCCACTTCGTTTGCGCCAGCTACCAACGATGAAGGTGGTGCCGGTATAAAATTCACCGAAGCCCGTTGGGCCAACATTCTGAAGCAGGCCAAGGCCCAGAAGAAAACCATTTTTCTGGATGCCTACGCCAGTTGGTGCGGGCCGTGTAAGCTCTTACAAAAGAATACCTTCACCCAAAAGGCTGTGGGAGACCTCTTTAACAAGAAGTTCATCAACGTGAAAATGGACATGGAGAAAGGCGAAGGACCGGCGCTGGCGCAAGTGTACCCGCTGGAAGGCTATCCCACCATGCTGTTCATTGATGGTAATGGCCGCGTAGTGAAAAGCGTAGTCGGCTATATCCCTGCCGATGACCTCCTCAACATTGGCAAGAGCGTGAAGTAAGTATGAAATAGGGTGTATGAAACAGGAAATAGCTCCTCCGAAGCCATTTGTGGTATTCAGCGGAGCTATTTCCTGTTTCATACACCCTATTTCATACTTATCGAAAAGAACCCCAGCCCTTAGCCGACTGTTATGAGGTAGGCCCACTATCGAAAGGCCGGAACTACTGAATGCTTTACCCCAATACCCTCGAACAAAAACTTGGTTTCGACAAAATCCGCGAACTGCTCCGGCAGGCTTGTATCTCGCCGCTGGGGCAGGATTACGTCGATAAAATTCGCTTCTCCGACAATCACCAACTGATTGATAAACTGCTGCGGCAGACCTACGAGTTTACGCAGATTGTCCAGTACGAACCAGACTTCCCGCAGAGCAACTACCTCGACGTGCGCCCCCAGTTGCAGAAGGCCCGCGTAGAAGGCATGACGCTGATGGAAGATGAGTTTTTCGACCTGAAACTGGCCCTGAAAACCATTCAGGACTGCCTGCGTTTTCTGGCTAATCAGGAAGAAGGCCAATACCCGTTTCTGGCCGAACTGGCCGCGCCCGTTTCCGTCGATAAAGCCCTGCTGGCGGCCCTGGAGCGCGTTATTGACGACCGGGGCCACGTGCGCGACAACGCCTCGCCCGAACTGGCCAACATCCGGCGGCGCATTATTTCCGAGCAGGCCAACCTTCGCAAACGCCTCGACAGTATGCTCCGCACCGCCCGCCAACAGGGCTGGATTCCCGACGACCTGGGCCTCACCATTCGTGGGGGGCGGCTGGTGATTCCGCTCGCAGCAGAGCACAAACGCAAGATTCGCGGCTTCATCCACGACGAATCGGACACTGGCAAAACGGTGTATGTGGAGCCTGCCGAAGTGTTCGACGGCAACAACGAAGTGCGCGAACTGGAGTATGAAGAACGCCGCGAAGTGTACCGCATTTTGCTGGCCCTCACCGACCAAATCCGCCCTTTTTTGCCCGACTTAAACAAGGCGATCAACTTTCTGGCGCAGATTGATTTTATCCGGGCAAAGGCTAAACTAGCCGGGCAACTCAGTGCCGGTATGCCGCAGGTAATGAACCGCCCGGTGCTAAACTGGACCGCCGCCCGCCACCCGCTGCTCTACCTGTCGCACCAGAAACAGGGCAAGCCCGTGGTGCCACTGGCTATTCAGCTCGATGAGCAGCAACGCATCCTGATCATCTCCGGCCCCAACGCGGGTGGTAAGTCTGTCGCGCTGAAAACCATTGGGTTACTGCAATATATGATGCAATGCGGCCTGCTGGTGCCGATGGCCGAATTCTCAGATATGGGCGTGTTTCAGAACCTGTTTATCGACATTGGCGATGAGCAGTCACTGGAAAACGATCTCAGCACCTACTCGTCGCACCTGACCAACATGCGGCAGTTTTTGGTGGGGGCTAACAAGCGCACCCTGTTTTTGATCGACGAGTTTGGCACCGGCACCGAACCCGGTCAGGGTGGGGCCATTGCCGAAGCTATCTTGGAAGAACTCAACAAGTCGGGGGCGTTTGGCGTGATCAACACGCACTATACCAACCTGAAAGTGTTTGCCGACAAAACGCAGGGCCTCATCAACGGAGCCATGCGGTTTGACGGTGAAAAGCTGGAACCGCTCTACGAACTGGAAATGGGCCGACCCGGCTCGTCGTTTGCGTTCGAGATTGCCAGCAAGATCAACCTGCCCAACATTGTGATTAACCGAGCTAAAGAAAAGCTTGGTAATCAGCAAGTTAACTTCGAGAAATTGCTGAAAGAGCTGGACATCGAGAAGCGTGTTTTCGCCGAAAAAAACCTCGACATCAGCATAAATCAGCGCAAGGTGGCTCAGCAACTGGCCGAATATACCGCGCTGAAAACCCGGCTCGATAATGAGCAGAAGCAGCTCATCAACACTGCCAAAGCAAAGGCCAAAACGCTGGTGCAGGAGGCCAATCAGAAGATCGAGCAGACCATTCGGGAGATCAAAGAATCGAAAGCTGAGAAAGATACCACCAAGCAGTTACGGGCTGATCTTCAGCAATTTGAGCAGAAGGAGTTGAAACCGGAGTTGATCGTGGAACCCGTTGTACCCAAAACTCCCGAAGAAGAATTTGACACCGACGGCAGTCCTATTTCGGTAGGGAGTTACGTGCGGATCGAGGGGCAAACGGCCATTGGCGAAGTGCTGGCCCTGCGTGGCAAAGACGCCGAAGTACGCATCGGTGATCTGAAGTCGAATATCAAGTTGAACCGCCTCGAAAAAGTCAGCCGCAAGACCTACCGTGAGGCCGTGGGCATCCGCGAAACGCCCCGTACACAGGGTATTGACATCACCGAAAAGATGCTCAATTTCTCGTTTAACCTCGATATTCGGGGTAGGCGAGGGGAGGAGGCAATTGGCGAAGTAGATAAGTTTATGGACAGTGCCCTCATGCTGGGTTATCCCGAACTGCGCATCGTTCACGGCAAAGGCGACGGCATTCTGCGGCAGCTTGTGCGCAATCACCTGCGGTCGTACAAACAGGTGGCGAGTATGGCCGACGAACACGCCGACCGTGGGGGGCCGGGCGTTACACTGGTCAGGATGAAGTAAAGACCTGCCAAAAGAGCGTTTTGACGTACACGAATATGATAATTTGGTAACTAATGTGCGATTGTAAAACGTTCAATAAATTTAGCGGATAGGCCTGATGGGGTTATGTGTAGGTTTAGTAAACCAACAGTAACACAGCCCATTATGATTGCCTTTCTGTGTCTCAGTATTGCGGTTGTCAATGTCCTGCTGATTTTCGGTCATCTGATTCGACTGTTTCGGCATTGGCATGATACCTCCCTAGCCGAAGCGACCGATACGATTGCTTCCGTTTTGTTCTCGTCGATCAACGCCAGTGTGTTGGCAATGGCCTATAACGCACTATCCTGAAAACAGGCACTAACGCCCCTTGCGAAGATCATTCTGGAAAAATGATCGCACTGACAAATGCTGTTCATTAAACCATCCGCTGGGTTTCGGGGTCTATTGACTGGTTACCAAACCTCACCGTGATGCGCTTTTCCCTGTTACTTTTCGTTGCCGTAGTATTGGCCTGCCACCGTCCCGCTACCCGAAATGGGGCGGTGGATAAACCCGCTTCCGCACTTGATGCTGGTTCGCCAGTGTCAACGCCTGCTGGTAGCGAAATTCCCGACTATAGCCGCTACGTGCGACTGGGGGTCAGTTTTATTGCCGTAGGTAACGAGCCATTCTGGTCGCTTACCATCCAGCCCGACCGCCAGATTACGTTCCGCACCCCCACCGACAGTCTGTCTGTGCCCGTGCCTGAACCCACCACTGCCCCCACCCGCGAACGTGTTTACGAGGCCCGCACCAATGCCGGTCAGTTGCGCGTGAGCATCCGCCCGGTACGCTACACCGACAGCATGTCGGGCCAGCCATTCGACAATACAGTTACGATTGGTGTGAAAATAGGAACCGTAACGCAGCGTACTTACACGGGCGGTGGCACCGCCCTGAACCAACTCATGCTCATGAGCGAACATTGGGTGATTACCAGTTTGAATGACCAACCCGTTCAGGTGACTGGCCGTCAGCAGCCATACCTAGAGTTGCAGCCCAGCACAAACCGGGTGTCGGGCACCAGTGGCTGCAACCAGTTCACGGGTACATTCCGCGCCGACAACCAGACGCTGCTGTTAGGCGCATTGGTCACCACCCGAATGGCCTGCCTCGATCCGCTGGCTAATACATTTGAATCCAATCTAGTCAAAGCCCTGAAAGGCCCACTCCAGTACACCATCGAGCAGGGGAAATTGACCCTTAGCCGCAATGGAAAACCAGTGTTGGTGGCGAAACGGCGGGATTAACGGATACATACGGTCAAATTATATGCCGAAGCGCCATAAATGCCGTTTCTTTGCCCCGAAACGATTACTATTCTCTTGATTATTGAAACGCGCGCCTACGCCCGTGCTGGGTTATTAGGCAATCCGTCAGACGGATTTTTCGGAAAAACCATTGCTTTATCGGTACGCAACTTTGGGGCGTCGGTCAAACTTTACGAATCGCCGGAGGTGGTCATCGAGCCTCAACCGCAGGATACCAACAGCTTCCGTAGTCTGCATCATCTGCGCGACGCCGTGGCTACGCTGGGGTATCAGGGCGGTATTCCGTTGTTGAAAGCCGCCGCCAAAACGTTCCTCGACTATTGCGACGCGCAGGGTATCCGGCTCCCCAACAAGAATTTTACCCTGCGTTATGCCACGTCAATTCCGCGTCAGGTGGGGCTGTCGGGTTCCAGCGCCATCATTGTGGCAACGTACCGCGCCCTGATGGCGTTTTATGAGGTCGAGATTCCGCTGCCCGAACTGGCCAACATTGTGCTGGCCACCGAAGTGCGCGAACTGGGCATTACGGCAGGGTTGCAGGACCGGGTCATTCAGTGCTATGAGGGCTGCGTCTACATGAATTTCGACAAGGAAATTATGGACCGGCAGGGCCACGGCGACTACGTCCCTATTCAACCGCCGCAACTGCCCAACCTGTATATTGCCTACAAAACAACGCTCGGCAAACAATCGGGGCGCATCCATTCCGATGTGCGGGCGCGGTGGCTGGCGGGCGAACCGCTGGTGATCGAGATGCTCAATAACATCGCCGACCTGGCCCGGCAGGGGCACGAGGCGCTCCTGAACGGAGAACTGCACCGCCTCCCCGAATTGATTAACCAGAATTTCGACTACCGAAAACAGATTTTCCCCATCAGCGACGATAATCAGGCGTTGATCGACACGGCGCGGCGGTGTGGTGCTTCGGCGTCGTTTACCGGGTCGGGCGGTTCCATTATCGGCACCTACCACGACGATGCCATGCTAAACCGCCTTTTTGTCGAACTTAAACGCCTGGATGCCAGAGTTATACGACCGTTTGCGCAATAAACACCCCTCCCCATGATCAGAAAAGCCGTTATTCCCGCCGCTGGGTTGGGCACCCGTTTTTTGCCCGCCACCAAAGCGCAGCCCAAAGAGATGCTGCCCATCATTGATCGGCCCACCATTCAGTATGTGGTGCAGGAAGCCGTCGATTCGGGCATCGAAGACATCCTCATCATCACCGGCAAAGGCAAACGCGCCATCGAAGACCACTTCGACCGAAACTACGAACTGGAAAACCGGTTGGCCGAAAAAGAAGACCGGCTCCTGCTCGACGAGATGCGCCGTTTATCAGATATGGCCAACCTGCACTACGTCCGTCAGCGCGAACTAAACGGTCTCGGCGATGCCATTCGATATGCCCGCCAACACGTTGGTAATGAACCATTTGCGGTGCTATTGGGCGATACCATTATGGATGCCGTGATGCCTGTGACGCAGCAGTTGATCGATACGTTTGAGCAATACGGCGGGTCGGTGATTGCGGTGGAAGAAGTGCCCGCCGACAAAGTGAACCGCTACGGTATTGTGGGTGGCCGGGCCATCAGCGAACGCATCATTGCCCTCGACACGCTGGTGGAAAAACCGAACATCAACGAAGCACCCAGCAACCTCGCCATCGCGGGCCGCTATATCCTTACGCCCGACATATTTGATGTCCTTGACCGGACGCCCATCGGCAAGAACGGCGAACTCCAACTCACTGATGCCCTGCGGCTGATGCTCACCCGCGAAAACCTCTACGCCCACCGCATCGAAGGCAAACGCCACGACATCGGCAACAAGCTCGATTTCCTGAAAACCACCGTTGAGTTCGCCCTCAAACGCCCCGAATTCGCCCAGCAATTCCGGCAATATTTGATTGATTTACTGGCGGAGGAATAGGGTTGCAAACGGCGTTATTTTTTGGGTAGTCCTAAACTTGTAATGACTCACAGCAAGTTGGCTATATTCCTCACAAACCCACCTCCTGCTTGCCCGCCACTAATGCTTTGCTACGACCCTGCCAGCGGAGTGTGCCGCTTAGGCCGGGGGGGAGTGTAACGGTGCCGCGCAACAGGCCGCCGGGAGCTTTTTCAAAGTGAACGGAAATATCGCCGTTGGGGTGGGGCATGGTGCCGTCGGCAGAGGGGAGGGTGCCCAAAAACGGCTCGATCCGCACCGACCGGAAGCCCGGTTCGGCGGGGTTAATGCCGCAAACGGTAGACAGCATTTCGTAGATGGGCGAGGCGCTCCACGCGTGGCAGTCTGACCGGGTGGACGGTCCGCCGCTGCGGTCGGGGCCTTCGGCGAAGGTGGTGAGGCCGTTGGCAACCATACCCTGCCAGGGCTGGAGTTGCGGTAAAAAATCATCGCCCATGCCCGTCTTTTTCAGAGCCTGAAACAGGTAGAATTTGAAGTAGTACGTGGCCGGACGGAGGCTGTCGGCGGGGGTACTGACGAGGACTTTTTTCAGCACGTCGCGCTGTTGGGCGGCGGGAATGGCATTGGCGAGGATGCCGAAGATGTTGGCGTGCTGGCTGAAGTGCTTCTTGGCTGGGGTATCCGCCAAAAGGCCCTTAGCAGGCACCCAACAGCGATCCATTACGGCTTTGTTCATGCGCCGGGCCAGTTCACGGAAGTGTTCAGACTTCTCATTTTGGCCGTAATGGGCAAACAAATCGGCGGCCTTCTGGTAGGTATAGGCCTGTTGCAAACTCAATATGCTCGACCCGCCGCCGTGCGCCCCGTCGGGTACGCCACCAATTTGGTCGGTTACGTTCCAGGGCCACGACCAGTCCACGAAATTCCACCAGGTGAGGGGTCCGTTCAGACCCGTGAGGCGGTCGATTCGGCTTTCGTGCCAACGCAATACGCTCTCGATGCCTGATAGCCGGGCGTTCACGAACGCGTCGTCTTTGCGGTGCATCCAGTAGTCATGCACCATGCAGACCCAGAACAGCGAAAACGTGGGGATCACCTGCTGATCAGACGAGGGGTAGCGGCTTTGGGTGAGGCCCTCTGCAATGCGGCTGTCGTCATAATCCAGAATGGCCTTGCGCATAAGCCGGTCGTCGCCAGAAACATACAGCGAGATCAGCGCCTGAATCCGGGTGTCGCCAATATACTGTAACTGTTCGTAGTAGGGGCAGTCGTAGTAGGTTTCGCCCGCGCAGAGTTGCGCTGTGCGCCAGCCCACGTCCCAGATGCGGGTCAGGCTGGTATCGGGCGAGGCGAATTTTGCCTTTTGCTCGAACGGGTACGCCGTGTAATAGCCTAGTAAGTCGTTGATTGTCAATGGCTCATCTTTGGTCTGAATGGTCAGTTGCAGGTAGCGATACGTGCGAAACCAGAGCGGGCGAAAGGTGTGTTTCACACCCCCATCGGCCACAAATTGGTCGTCAATGCCCAGTATCGTGCGGTTTTCGATGTCGTTCCGATTGCCTTTTTGCCCCTTTTTGTCAAACAGCCCTTCGGCATAGGTCAGCGTGATTGTGGCCCCTTTTCCCGCCGAAACGGTTAGTTCGGGGTAGGCGTTGGTGAGCGTTTTTTGGTCGAAGAGCATCGTAGCGCGGGTGTTGGCGGGAATGGTTAGCGGTGCTTTTCCGGCCACAAAATCAGTCGGAACCGTTACGCCCTCGGCCCGGCGCACGGTGTTCAGCCGCACCACGGAACTCGCCATTGGTGGAATGGAACGGGGTACTAACGCCCAGTTGCCGTCGCTGCCCAGCCCCCGCGCTTTGGCCGAAAACCAGAGCGGTTTGGCGGCAGGCCACGCTTTATCGTCAAAGCCCGGCTGTTCCCAACCCCACGGGTATTGCGCCCCGTCAACCCGGTCGCCATCGCCCACAACCACGTAGGTATGCAGCCGCGCCATGTCGTTTTTCACGGGCGAATAGGCCGGATTCTGGAACACCTTCCAGTTGCCGTTGGTGTTCACAACCTTCTCGGCATCACCGTCGCCCTGCATTACAAACCCCAGTTGATAGCTCATCTGCGCCATCGGGGCCGACTCGCCCAGGTGCCATACCTGGGCCGCCAGCGTGTTGTTACCCCCCACCATAAACGGGGCCAGATCAACGGTTTCGTAGTTCCAATGTTGCGTGTCGCCCCGCGCCGGACCCATTGCCACGGCTTGCCCGTTTACGAACAGCCGGTAGCGGTTGTCGGCGGAAACATGCACCACAAATCGGGCGGGTTTCTGGGCTACGTTGATCGTTTTCCGGAAATGATAGATACCATAGTTTCGTGCCGATGCCGTGGCGTGAACCAGCCATTTGGCCTCCCAGATGCTGTATTGCCACTTATTGAGCACGGGTCCCGGCTGTGCAGACTGAAAAACGGTCTGGGCGAAGCTGGTATTAATCAGAAAAATGAGCAGGAGGGAGGTACTTGGGCGGTGGAGCATGGCGAGGCATAAATAATGGACAATGTACAATGGAAGTTCAACAAAATGGCTTCGCGCTTGTGGCCCTCAGATTGCGCTCAGGGTGACACCGGGCTGGCGTACCAGGAAACTTGACTCAACTCAGTCTAATTGTTCTAATTTCCTGGTACGCCAGCCCGGTGTCACCCTGAGCGCAGTCGAAGGCGGTCCCGCGTCCGGGCGCGATGCGCGAAGCCATTTTGTTGAACTTCCACTTTTCATTTCCCTTCACCCCCTAGCAACCCTTCCGGCACGGTTAACTCGCCGGTGTGGAAATCGATCAGGCCGTTGCGCTCGTCTTCAATGTTGGTGGCTTGGGTATACACGTCGCCCGCGATGGGGCGGGCGCGAAGCTCGGCTTTAAACTGCCGGATGCGCTCGGTGCGGTCGACGGAGTTGTCGGGGCCGCCGTAGTTGGCGAAGCCGAAGCCGCCCCACTCGCTCACCACCAGCGGAATCTGATGCCGGTAAAAAAACGGGTCGCCCACCACCAGTGGGCGGTACGCCACCGTAGCCAGATCACCCGCCACGAGACGATCCAGCAGGCTCTTCCAGTGTTCCAGATCGGGGGTGTACAAATGAGCCGTGAGCATATCCGATTTCAGCCGCCCTTCCTGCGAAATGTGGTGCCAGCCGTCGTTGTCGACCACCAAAAACTGCGGGTGGTTTATCTGCATATAGTGGTATGTGTCGGCTATATACTGCTGGGTTTCAGCATTTTGGGCAATGTCTTCGGCACCCCAGTCTTCGTTGTACAAGCTCCAGATAATCACCGACGGGTGCGTCTCGATCAGGGCCAGCATCCGGTTCAGTTCGGCGCGGTGATTCTGGCGGCTGCGCTGGTTGGAGCGGTGTGGGCTGGGCACTTCTACCCACAGCAGCAACCCCAGTTCGTCGGCCAAATTATAGAGCCGTGGATCGACCCCGGCAATGTGGACGCGGACGAGGTTGCAGCCCAGTTTCTGCATGGCGTAGAAGTGTTGCCGCATCTCGTCGTAGGTGGCCGTGCCGGGCTGATAGAGAATACCGTCGAGGTAAGTGGCCTTGCCGTTGAGGTACACGCAACAGCCCCGCGCCTCTACTTTACGCATTCCGAAATGGGCGTTGATTTCAGCGATATTACCTTTGTTGTCAACGAGTTGTGCGGCAAGTTTATACAGTTGGGGACTCTCCGGCGACCAGAATTTTGCATCAGGCAGTTCGATTACCACGCGCTGATTTTTTTGCCCGAAATCGAGGTGCAGTGGAAAATCGGACGTGGCCAGCGTGCCCGCGTCGGGGTTGGTCTTGTCGCTGATGATGAGTCGCAGAATGTAATCGCCGGGGTCGTGGATGCGGGTAGTAATGTTGACCCGAACGAGGTTGTCTTCGATCTGACTCACCACGCCAATCCGTGACCGCAGCCGGTTGCGCTCTACGGGTTCGAGCCACACCGACCGCACCCCGCCGGTGTAGGTTTGGTACCAGATGCCACCCCGTTTATACACCGACGATTCCTGTTTACCACGCGGAACGTCGGCGTCCATCGTGTCGGCAATGCGCACGGTGAGTCGGTTGGTGGGTTGCAGTAGTTTTTCGCCCAGTTCATACGAAAATGACGTGTATTCGCCGTAATGCACCGATTCACCTTCAATGGTCTGGAGTTGTTTGCCGTTGAGCCACACCTGCGTTTCGTAGCCGCAGGCCCCAAACGTAAGCTGAAACAGCATGTCGGGTTTGTCGGGCGTGGCCTTTTCGCGGGTGGGTAAATCGAAATTGCGTTCGTACCAGACGACCACCGAATTCTGCCAACTGATGCCGTCGTTGTCCTGCCGAATCTGGGCAATGTGCGACTCGATAGACCCGGGCCAGTGGGCCGTGTGGGTGTATTTGTGGCCGTTCTGCCAGTTTTGGGCAATGCCCTCGTTGGCGGCGTCTTCGGCAAATCGCCATTCGCCGTCAAGCAGCAAATAGGTGTTTGGCCGCAAAACGGCGCGGGGTAATTCGTCAATCGGGGCCGATGCCGGAACACTCGACACGGGCTGACTTTCGGTTGAATTCTGGTTGCGGAACGTGGGGTGCATGGGCAATCTTGCTGAGTGTATCAACGCAACCCCGGCGTTCGTTATGGGTTTGCCGAATCTGATTCACCGAACACAATCACACACGTAGCCACCAATAACATGAAGACCGTTCTCCTGCTGTTCTGTATGCCCTTACTGGCACTGTGTTTCCTGTGGGGTAGCTAGGCCCAGCGGGCCGCAACATCGGTAGTTGCATTGCCTAGTCAACCAAAATAAAGCCCCGGCGGGGCGCAACATGCGGGTACAAGGAGGACAAGCTGAAATACTTCCGTATCCCTGCCGGTGCGCGTACCCGCACGTTGCGCCCCGCTGGGGCTTCAATCTGCTCACTCCCTACCGTTTAACTACCGATGTTGCGGCCCGCCGGGCCTGAGCTACTTGAACTAAACAGTTACATATGTTTATCGTCTATCTCCGCTGGATCTACCTATACTTATTACTCAACCACCACCACCCGTTGTGATAATTGAGCTGAATCAGACACGGCCCGCAACACATACACCCCACCGGGTAAGGCAATGGCTGTGCGCAATAAATAATCGCCGGTGTTTTCGCCCGTAATCGACTGAATAGCCACGGGCCTGCCGGCCAGGGTAACAAGCGTAATCGTGGGTGAGGGCATATTGAGCAGCCGATACCGAATCTGCATGGACGACACCGGGTTGGGCGTAACCAGCAGCAGCGGAGCCGTTTCGTCGAGGCGAACGGCCACGGGCTTGCTGGTCTGGCGCTGACCGTCGCGGTCGGTTTGCACCAGCCGGTAATAGCTCAGACCCGGTAAGGGCCAACTGTCGTTGAGGCCGTAGCTGAGCAGTTGTGCCGACTCCCCAGCGGCGGTGATGCTGCCTACCGAACTGAATTCGCCCAGGTTGGTGCTACGCTCAACAATAAAGCGGTCGCTGTTGTGTTCGCTGGCGGTGGCCCAACTCAACCGAACCTGATTCACGGCAGGTTCGGCCCGGAAGTAGCGCAACGTAACGGGCAGGACGGGGGCTTCGATGGCGAAATTGACGTTCGAGATATCGAAGAAAATGGTGTTGCTGCCCGCTACTTTGATACGCGCCGTGGTGGTCAATACAGCGGGAAGCGTAATGGGTTCGGTGCCATCGTTGGGGGTGTTGGCCACCAGCACCGTGGGAAATGTTAGCCCACCATCGGTCGAGAGCAGGATGTCGACGGTAGGGCAGCTTACAGGTGGGGCCGTGGTGTTGGCTACGCTCCAGGTAATGGTTTGGGTGGAACTGCCCGGATACGACCCCGCCAGGTTGGTGGTTTCCAGAAAAGGCCCCGAATTGCCATCAACCGTGATGGTGAGGTTATTATAGGTCAGCCCGCCCACGCCGTCGCGCACAATGAGGCGGAGCGTGGTGGCAATACCCACCGAGGCAAGTTTGTCACCTTTGGCGTAGTTGGTGCCGTTCAGAATAGCCGACAGCCGGGGGAAAATCCGCGTACCGGTGGCCGTGGGCGCATAGCTGCGGAAAAAAGGCGGCTGGTCCGTATTAGCCAGCGTGGTTCCATCGGGCACAACGGTACCGATGTTGGTGCCTTCCCAGGCGTAGCTTAGCACGTCGCTACCGTTGGCGTCGGTGGCGGCACCCGTCAGCATAAACGGGGTCGATTTCGGGACGGTCGCCGCATTCGGGAAGCTCGTGATCACCGGCACGGAATTGGCGAGTGGTGTGCTGGTGAAGCAGGCAATCGTATTGATGAAGTCAAGGGCCTGTTTGTAGCTGGCCGTGTGGAAATTCAGAAACGGCTGGTAGGGGGCTTCGTAGTTGTCGTTGCCGCTGGCGTTGTCGCAGGTGAATCCGTAGCTCATGATGGTCGCGCCGGCACCGGGTTCAACGGAGGTAGTGGCCTCGCGGGTGGTGCAAACGGGCAGCGAACTGTTGAAGGTATGGCTCATGCCAAACTGGTGGCCCACCTCGTGGCTAATAAGCTGATCGTCGAAAACAGGGGCAAACGACCCATCACCTACACCCGATACACCCTTGCCCTTGTAGGTAGCATCGCAGACCGATGGCGTGGACGCAACGCCCCCGCCAGAGCCACCAGCCGTGCCCAGCACATGACCCACGTCGTAGTTAGCGGTACCAATGGTATTGTCCAGGTTGGTCTGATTCTGATCCAGCATCAGGCTCTGGTTCGTGTTGTCATAGGGATCGGTGGCGGCGTTGGGGTACACGATGGTGGCATCGCTCACCAGGGTAAATGCCACGCTCAGCTCGACCCGATACACGGCGTTCATCCGGTTTACATAGCCCACTAATGCGTTAAACGCGTTAGTGACATTACCCGCGCCTTTTTGGGCGGTAAACTCGCCGGTGGCAGCCACGGCCAGCCGGAATGTGCGCAGCGTAGTACCGGTATTGTTGCGGCGGGCACCTTTGTCGTTGTTGTCGGTCGTGCTGGCCGAGGTGGGTGGGGCCGTGTTGCCGCATTTGTTCGACGTCCCAAACGGCTTTACTACCTCCGGCTTTTTGGCGTCAAGGGCGAAATAGGTCAGGTACAGCGCGTCGGCGGGGTCGGTACTGGCTTTGGTGAAATAAACCGCATCACCGTCTACACCCAGAATGATGGCATCGAACCCGCTGCCCGTCAGACTTAGCCGAACGGAGTAGTTCTTGTGGGTCGAACCCGTGCCGGTGTAGGTCTTGATGTCGGGGTGTTTAGCCGCTATTGCTGGCGACAAAATCGGCGATTCCAGCACGGAAAAGACCTCGTTGGTGCCATCGGGCAACGGGATAGTCAGTTTCAGCGCGGCACTGGCCGATTGAAATTCGAGCGGAGCGCTGACCAGAAAGCGGCGCAGGTCGGGTTCGTTAAGGCGGTAGGTTGAAAACTGGCGAAGTTGTTGCGTGGCGGCCTGATTTACCCTGGCCCCGGCAACTGGCTGAAAGAAGGACTGTTGGGCATTGGCTGAAATTGCCAGCAAGAGGATCAAGACAAAGAGAAGTGATTTTTTTACAGGTAGTGGTCGAATCATGTTTGTTTTCTTTATGAAAAAACAAACATACGTACCTCCTGGCTACTTAGTTATAGTATTCAGTACAATTACTTAAAATTGGGTGCTAAATATAGTAGTCGGTGCGAAAATGGCCGCTTATGGCCAAATCCGTCTACGAGCAGCACTTATTTCCGGCTTGTATTGGCGGGCATGGTACCGTGCCGTAGGAGCAAAACACGCAGCAATCGCCCGCCAGGGGACGGAGAAGCGTGTGGCAGGCGGGGCTATGAGGTAAAGACTTACCCGGTAAACTCTCTGGCCAGTGTCAACAAAACATCTTTTCTGATGCTGCTTTCCTCCGATTTGTCGTAGAGGGTAACTAAATAAATGTCTGTATCGGTATCGGTCTGAACAACTAGATACGTGATTACGCGAAAACCACCTCTTCTGCCTTTTCCCTTGCTTTTGACGGCCAGTCTGATCTTATAAAGTCCGGCACCTAACGATTCACCCGTGGTTGGAGTCCGACTAAGCTCGTCAATTAAGACATCTATGTCGCTTTCAAGCGACTTGAATTTCTTCGCAAACCGTTTATACCTCGTTTCGAAAAGAAGCGTCAGTTTAACATTATTTGCCATCCCCCATCTCTCGCTTTAAATCAGCAAAGGTGCGGGTAGGTAATTTGCCTTCACGAATGAGTTTCACTTCTTTCAAGCCTTGCTCGATTTGCGCCATCAGGGGCATATCTTGTTCTTCGTCCTCTTCGATTATCAAGGACTTAAGCTCCTGACGAACGCGTTTGGGCAAAACTTTATATTGTTCGTAAATGATTTGGGCGGTACTCATAAGTTCGTTTCTATGTAAAGCAAATTTAACAAAATCACCCATCAACAACACTTTTTTCCGGCTTGTATTGGCGGGCAGGGAACGGTGCCGTAGGAGCAAAACACGCAGCAATCGCCCGCGAGGGGACGGAGAAGCGTGTGGCAGGCGGGGCATTCGTAGAAGAACTGGCAGGCATCGGTCGGCATGATTTCGGCCTGTTGGTGGTGGCAGTTCGGGCAGGTTAGGATTGAATCGAGGATGGTCATGTTTACTTCATCTCGCGCAGACAAAACCCATACATCACGGCGAAGAGGACACTGGCGAATACGCCAAATGATGTGATCAGCGCCGAAAAACCGACGAAATAAATCGGTAGTACAATGCCCAAAAGCACCCCGACTATGTATATGTAAAAGCCTGCTTTGCGCAGCCGGAACATGAACACTACGCCCAGCAACGTTATCAGCGAATACACGAATTGCGACAGGCTTTGTTGCCGTACCAAACGCGGGTCGGCGGGGGTGGGGTTGTCGCTGTTGGCGCTGTTGTCCTGATAAAAATTACGGGGATCGCGGCGGTCTTCCTCGCCGGTGCCGGTGTCTTTGTGGCTGGTGTAGGGCGTTTGGGCCACCTGGTCAGCATTAAACAGCGCCACGACACTTTCGGCCAGACCCCAGCCGCAACTCAGAAACGATAACACACACAGGATAGTGAGAAATTGGGAGCGCATCTTGTAAACCTCTGGGTACGGCGATAGTTTTACCGCAAGAGATGCACAAAACAACCGCATTTCAACCAATAATATGACCCTTCAGGAGCTAACCGACAACATTCGTACCCGCGTAGCCACCGCCGACAGCCTCGATGCCACCGCCAAACTCGTTACCGATCAGGGTGTTGTCTACATCGACAGCAAGCAGTCGCCGCCCGTGGTGAGCAACGATGATTTACCCGCCGATACCGAATTACACGTGAACGTGGGTGATCTGGAGAAAATGGCTTCCGGCGACCTGAACCCCATGATGGCGTTTATGACCGGCAAACTGAAAGTGAAAGGCGACATGGGTATTGCCATGAAAATGGGGCAGGTGATGGGGTAAGGGAATGGCGAAAGAGCGAAGAGAGTGATCATACGTTCGCTCGTTCGCCACCCTTGCACGCTACACAGATTAAACACTCTTGGGAGGCCATACGCGTCAGTCTAACGTTTCCAGAAAATCATAGAAGTCTTTTCGGCTGGTGAAGGGCAGTTTCTGGCTGATGTTTTTGCGGTGCGTCTGCACCGTGTAGTAGCTCAGGCGCAACTCGTTGGCAATCTGCTCGGTCGTGAGGTCTTGCCTGACCCGGCGCAGGATGTCTACTTCGCGTTTGGTCAGGCCGTACTGGGTAGGCAGTAAGTAGCCGGGGGCAGGGCAGGGCTGGGCGGCGTGTCGGTTTCAATGACCGTTTCCCCCCGCATCACCTGCCGCAGCAGCGTGAGCAGCCGGTCGGCAGGAACGGTCTTGGCAATGTAGCCAGCCACGTTCAGCGCTTTGAAACGAGCAATCTCGCGTTTGTCGACGTACATGCTGATGACCACGATCTTGCAGGAAATGGGCAGTTGGTTCAACTGCCCAACCACCGCGAGGCCGTCCAAATAAGGCATATTAACATCGACCAGCACCAAATCGGGCGCGTGCTGGGTACAGGCGGCAGCGGCCAGGCGGCTGTCATACACCTGCGCCACGACGGTAAAATCGGTCGATTCGCGCAGCACTAAACTCAGGCCGTCGTTGAAGAGGCGGTGGTCGTCAATGAGTAGGGTTCGGGTGGGCATCGTTGAGTAGGGTTTTCAGCAGGACGCTCGTACCGCTGGGGGCGGCATCGAAACGTACCTCGATGGCGGCTAAGGCCGCCCGTTTGTAAATAGTCTGGATACCGATGCCACCAGATTCGCCCCTGGACAGATCAAAGCCCACGCCATCGTCCTCCACGCTGATATCGACCGTTGAGCCATCACAGAAAAACTGGACGCTGGCCTGCATGGCCCCCGAATGCCGGATCACGTTGGTGAGCAATTCCTGAATGATACGGTAGAGGTTCTGCTGTTTCAGCGGTGCCAACTGATTGATGTGTTGCTGCGTGTAATCGGTATAGATGAGCTGAACGGTTGTGAAATCGTTGAAGCGGCTCACCAGCGTCTCGACCTTGTCGGTCAGGGGGCGGTCGTCGTCTCTCACCAGGTTGTGGCTCAGAAAGCGCAGTTCACTAATGGCACTGAGCAGAATAGACCGCAGCTTGTCGGGGTTGAGGGGGTGGCGGCCCAGGTACGCCAGGGCGGTGGCCAGGGTGTTGCCTACCTGACCGTGGAGGTCGCGGCCAATACTCTCGATCTCCTGCCGACGCAGCCCGTCGTTGTGTTCGGCTACGGCACGTACCTGATCCTGCATCCGTTGCCGGGTCACCAGCTCTTTGCGGAACTGATCGAAGTTTCGCGCAGGGTGCGGATGGCGTCGCGGGCATAGCCGTCACCAGCTCTTTGCGGAACTGATCGAAGGTAATATACGTCAGCACAAACAGCATGTACTCGGCACTCATGGGCGACTGCCGGTACACATCCTGCCCGGCGGTGGCCCGCAGCAGGCTAACCAGTTGACTCAGCACCATTGGAGCCAGGCCCAGCAGGCAAATAGCGAGCGGCGACCAGATACGTGCCCGTCGATAGGCCAGCACCGACCATACCAGCAGCCAGCTTACGTTGATAAACGAAACCGTGACCATGCCCAGGTTGATGCCGTAGTTGAGGGAGTCGTAGTGGTGTAGCGGCAGCAGGAAAAGGCTCATCAGCCCCACACAGACGGCGCAATATACCAGCACCGCCCATTTGTAGCGGCGGGGCTGCCAGACGGCGGGTTTGACCATCTGGTAGAAAAACGGATGGAGCATCACGTTGATCCAGATGCGGAACAACGTACCCGTGGTATCGGCATTGACCGACCACCAGCCGGGGTAGGATAACAGGCTCATGTAGCCCACGTGGCTGGCCATCATCACGCTCAATGACACTAAGTACACGCCAAACCACCACAGCAACCGACTACCCGACAGCCACCCCACCAGCAGGGCCACTACCGCCAACACCAGAAACACGACGACGTTGACCCCATCGCGGATGCTACCGATATAGGCCGTTTCGACGTAGGTACGTTGCCCGGCCAGGCGCACGTCGACCTCGTGATAGCTGGCGTAGTTCTGCGTACGCAGCAGCAGATACAGGGTGGCCTGGGGAGGCAGCGTCAGCGGAAACGCGTAGTTGAGAAATGGATAAAACCGCTCGCCAAGTGGGGTTGTGTTCTGCAACGTACCCACCCGCCCGAAGCGGTCACCCCCGGCCCGGCCCACCCACAGCGTGGCCTGGTTGCACCGGTACTGGGGCATCGACAGCGCGAGGTGTCTGGTTCGGCGGGTGGGGTTGCGCAGTTCGATATAGGCCCAGCCAACGGGCACCCTCGCGGAGTTGCCATGCGGCACAGTCTCCGGGTATGGGTTGCGGCGAAACGACCGGCGAATAGTCGGCACGAGCCGGGCAAGGGGTTGGGTCGAATCGAAGCGGTACGTCTGGCTTACCCACAGCCGGTTGTTGAGCGACTCCGCCTCGAACGAAGGAAACAGCGTATAGGCAGGTACGTTTGCCACAATCAGGGGTTGGGCGAGTTGGCTCACTTCGGCCCAGATAACCCAGCCGAGGGCCGCGCTCAACAGCAGAGGCCACAGGCGCACCTGGATCCGGTTAGGCATGGGGACGTATAACGAAATGCGGGGTCCTGTTCATTCGGTTGAGAAGGTGGGGGTTGTACGCACAAACCTAACCACCTAATCAACTACATAGTCCTATTTATATGCCTATTTTTGAGCGTTTGTCCGTCACTAAAAAGACCCAATACCTACGAATCATGCGCGTTTTTCTGTATTGGACTATATGTTTTATAGAACTAGTTATCCCTACGTCCGTTTTTGGTCAATCGGTCCCGTTTCAACAGCTTGAAAATCAGGTTTATGCGTATAACAATACGTTACAGTACCAAAAAACGCAGGCGCTGCTGCTCCCTATTTTAGACAACCCGGCCTACACCCCCGACGAACAGTATCAGGCGGCGGTGCTGCTGTCGTATACCTACAAGCGATTAGGCGATTACCCGTCTACCCTGCAATTTTTGGCAACCGCGCGTCGGTTTGCGGCCAACACCAGCCGCCCCGACTCGAACCGGGCGCAGATCGCCACGCAGCAGGCCCTCGCCTATTTCGACACGCACAACTACGCCCGGTCCGACAGCCTGATGCGGGTCCTGGAACGAATCGGGTTTCGGTACATCGACCCCGAAGACCGGGCCAAGCTGGTGCATCAGCAGGGCTACCTGCTGTTCCGGGCCAAACGCTACCCCGAAGCGGAAGCCACCTACAACCGTGCCCTGATTGACCTGCGGACCGCCTCGCCCTGCGATATGCCCATGATTTTGGTCAAGAAAATGCAGCTTTACGCGGCCATGAACCAGATGGACCAGGCCAAGGAGGCGTTCGGCGAATCGAACCGCTACGCCGATTCGTGCGGTATTCTAAAATACCGGATCTACGCCCACGACGAGCTATTGACTATTTATAAGGCCCGGCACGACGTAGCGGGTATTGCCGCCACGGCCCAAACCCTTGATTCGCTCAACACGGCCTTTGCCAAAGCCGAACACATTGCCGACCTGCACCGGCAGCAGGAAGCCATGATGCAGCAAGCCCACGATCAGCAGCTTCGGCAGGAGCAACGGCGCGGTGGCTGGCTGACGGTGGGGCTAAGTGCGGTAGGCGTGGTGGCGGCCCTGTTGCTGGTGGGCCTGCTGCTGTATCGGCGCAGGCAGGCCCACCTGGAGGGGCAACTCACACAGATGCGGGCCGAGCTAACGCAGTATGTAGCCCTGAGCCGCGAAGCCCCCACCCGCCCACCCAGCCCGGAACGCCCCCCACTACCCGCGCTCTCGGGGCGGCAGCAAGAGGTGCTAACCTATCTGGTGCAGGGCCTCTCGAATCGGGAGATCGCCGACCGGATGTTCGTGTCGGAAAACACGGTCAAATACCACATCAAAAACCTCTACGACGAGCTGAACATCCGCAGCCGACGGGAACTACTGGCCCGCATGAAGCCATAGCCGGGTGGCCTGCCCCTACCCGTTGGGGTAGTTTTTGGCCTTACCCCCAAAACTACCCCAACGGGTAGGGGCGCAAAAACCTGCAAGAGAACAAATAAGGGCGCTTTTGGGCCAAACATACTCCAACATACCTCGTAGGAGGTATTTTTTTTGAGTCCATAAAATGGGTGCTTTGCCTCTGTTCTGACGCTTACAACCACTGAGTATTTCAGACAGCAAGTCGTCAGCTTTTCCTACTGTTCTAATTGCTCCAAAATCAACTCCTTAGTACACATGAAAAAAGTTCTTCTTACAGGCAGCGTCCTGTTCGCCTTTGCTGCGGCCAGCTATGCCCAAAACACGTCAACCGTTAACCAGAACGGGAATAATCAACGCGCTACGGCCACCCAGGGTGGTACGTTGTTCATCTCGA
The DNA here is from genome assembly GCA_038230755.1 of Cytophagales bacterium. Taxonomy (GTDB): domain Bacteria; phylum Bacteroidota; class Bacteroidia; order Cytophagales; family Spirosomataceae; genus Fibrella. The sequence goes on from JBBRMP010000005.1 coordinate 55,491, forward strand.
ACATCCAGCAAACGTCAGCCGGCTCCATTACAAACGCGGGTAATTCTGCCGAAACCGTGCAGCGGTATGGGCGAAACAGCGAAGCCTACATCAATCAACTTGGCAGCAAATCGGGCTATGTCAAAGTGATTCAGGAGGGAGGCTATGGTGGGGCCAACAAGACAACGGTTAACCAGAAAAACAACACGGGGGGCAACGGTACACTGCCCGGTACTGCCGAAACGCCTGCCGATGCAACGGGCCGGGGCGGCAACTATGGCTTCGTGTATCAGAACGGCTCAAACCAGCAGACAACCATCAACCAGAACAATGAGGCAACGAGTAACGTAGCCAAAGCCGACCAGGCTAATTTCGGCAGCGTACAGACGATTGCCATCAATCAGAATGCGTCCTCGACTAATAACAAAGCCACGGCGGGCCAGGCGGGTGGTAGTAATAATCTGAGCATCAGCCAGTCGACTAATGCTAACAACAACAAGGCCGACGTTGTGCAGGGCCTTTCGACGTATTACGGTGGCCCCAACTCCTATAATGCAACCGCAGCCGTAGAGCAGAATGGCGCATCGGGCGCGGCCAGTTCATACAACGACGCCACCATCAGGCAGATGGGAATTAATAGCGGGGCCACGGCCACTATTCGCCAGAATGCCGCCATGACTGGCGTTAGCGCCTACAACATGGGTACCATTACCCAGACCGCTGACGGCAATTCGGCTACGATTGACCAGAACAACGCCAGCACCTACAACGAGTCGACCATCAGCCAGGCCGGAACGAATGGGGTGGCCACGGTGAACCAGAGCAACAACGCCAATAACAACGTGGCGACCCTCAAGCAAATTTCGGGCAGTGGCCTGAAAGTGGACGTACAGCAAAGCTACGGGGCCAACCGCAACCGGACCGAAACCAAACAGTACGGTACCAACAGTGAAATATCAGTAGAACAGGTGGCTTCCAGCGACAACAAAGCCTTCATCAATCAGGGAGCAGCCAGTACAACCAGTGCCAATAACAAAGCGCGGGTGTATCAGAAAGATGGTTCACAGCAGGGCGAGATTACCATTAACCAGAACCTGACCAAAGACGGTTCGGCCAACTACGCCCAAGTCCAGCAGGCGTATCCCGACGGTACCTCAACGGGCAACAAAGCCACCCTCAGTCAGGAAGGCAGCCGTAACGCGACCCGCCTGAGCCAGACCGGCACGGGCAACCAGATGGCCATGATTAGCCAGACGGGTAATAACAACCTTGTGCAGGGACCCGGCACGTCACTTTACGAAGCTGGCCCGATGGCGGTTCAGACCGGAAATGGCAACCAGATGACGGTGTCGCAAACGTCGCCCGGTGGCTCGAACACGACCATTTTCAACAGGGCGAGCCTGAGTCAGGATGGCCTGACCAACACCATTAACCTGAGCCAGACGGCCAATACGGTGGGTAACCTCTCGACCATCATGCAGGCTGGCACCAGCAACCTCGCTACCGTTACGCAGGTTGGTGGGTCGAACTAACGTCGATTTACACCAGCATTTACCCAGAAACTCGTTCCGGGACCTGTCCGGGGCGAGTTTTTTTGGGCTGCCAGTCAACCTTCCAGTAACCAAACCATAAGCATGTACTCAACCCTCGATCCAACTACAGTCACGATGAACCTCATACCGCCTGTTTTAGCCAGCCAACAAACCAAACCGAGATGTGCCACCCTACGTGTTTATTTGCCCAAAGAGGGCCAACAGCAGCTATCGGTCAGCGAGTTAGTCTATCTGCAATCGCAGGAAAACTATACCTGGCTATTTTGGGCTAATGGTCAGCGTACATTACTGCCCCGGACGCTGAAGCATGTTGAAGCCAAGCTCCCCACCAACGCGTTTGTGCGCCTCCACCGGCACCATACCGTCAATAGCAGCCATGTAGTTGGCCTCTGCCAGCGGGCTACTGGTCTGGTGGTCATGCTCAGTAATGGCCAATCCCTGGACGTGGCACGTCGGCGCACAAGTCAGA
>JBBRMP010000006.1:0-56794 GCA_038230755.1 Cytophagales bacterium
ACTACGATCCCGAACATGACCCTTTTTGTGGTTTTTTCGACACTCCAAAAGCGTTATTTTTTCATTCTCTGGCAACGGATTAACATATCTCATGCCGGCAAGTTACGAAAGTGTCTATTCTTTATCAACAACTACTTACTATAAGAGGAAGTAAAAATAGTAACTTTTGATTATGTTCTGTGGGGTGGTCGTATTTAGCCGGACAGTGTTATCTCTTAGTTTGAGCCTCAAACTGGATTGGGCTGAGGTAGCTCAAGGCTGAATGTAGCCGGACAGTGTTGTAATAATTATCAATATAATCGCCGATCTCGATGCGGGCATCGGCCAGCGTTAAAAAAGCACCATTCTCCAGCACTTCCGCTTTCAGTCGAGACCAATAGGATTCGGCAAACGCATTATCGTAAGGATCGTCAGGCCGACTCATACTTTGGCGGCATTCATACCGGGCCAGCAATCGTCGTAACTCTTTCGATGCGTATTGACCACCTCGATCAGAATGAACGATCAGGCCTGGCGCAGGTTGTCGGCGTAGTGCTGCCCGACGGAAAGCGGTAATCACCAGCGTATCCTCCATCGTTTCGTCCATATGCCAACCGACGACCAACCGCGACCAGAGGTCCATCCAAGTAGTCAGATAAGCCCACCGGCCGCTGGCCAGCATGATATAGGTAATGTCACTGACCCACACTTGATTTGGCCCTGTTGGCGAACCAAACGTAAGTAAGAGATTAAGGCTGAAGCCTAATCGATGACGGCTATCCGTTGTACGCGGCACAAAGCTGCGTGGCTGGATAGCATGTAATCCATTACTGGACAAGATGTTACGAACGAAATCACGCCCTATTTTTTGTCCTTCAGCCCTCAGCGCCTTGACAATACGGCGACTCCCATAGCGACGTTTATGTTCCACAAACAGGGCTGTAATGGCTGTTTGTTGTTGGTCTTTGCTGGCTGTAGGCTGGTAGGTCTGGCCTGCTGCATACGCATAATACGCGCTGCGACTCACCCCGACTACCTCACACAACACCCCTACCGGATATTGTTGGCCTTGTTTTTTGACAAACTCGTACATGATCGTTACGTCGGTTGGCCAAAGATGATGAGTGCTTTTTTTAAAATGTCACGTTCCATTTCGACCCGCTTCAACTGCGCTTTAAGCTGGCTGAGTTCATCGATTTGGTTGGCTTTTTGTTTGCCCAGTTGATTTCGTTGCTGGTCCTTCCAGCGATAAATGAGTTTCTCGCTGACGTTGAGTGAGCGAGCAACGGCCGCCGCTGATTGACCTTCGTCAACCATCCGCAGGGCTTCTATTTTGAACCGCTACGGCGGACCGTTCTTGATCGAACTTTCGCCGGGTCTGTTTCGGCTTGTTTGGCGTTTGCATGGCAGTGTAAAGTTAAGTACCTACACTGTCCAGCTTTTCAAGACCATCTCACTGCTACCGTTTACTAATTCCCCCCCGCCCGTGCAACGCCGCCCCCGCCCCCACCGTCTTTGACTTGACTGATGACCTAACCCATTTGGCGACCTACCCGACTCCCGATCTGATCGCTGATCTCGTTGCGCGGTGCCTTCTGGGCGACCGGCGGGCGCAGTATGACCTGTACAAGCGCTACGCAAAAGCGATGTATAACGTCTGCAAACGGATTGTGGGGCACGATGCAGAAGCCGAAGATGTGTTGCAGGATGCGTTTATCGATGCCTTTGGCAACCTGCACCGATTCCGGGGCGACAGCACGTTTGGGGCCTGGCTGAAACAGATTGTGGTGAACCGGGCCGTGGGTTGCCTCCGGGCGCGACGGCTACCGCTGGTTTCGACCGATACCCTTGATAATGAGATCCTTGACCGGGCCGACGACGTATCGACTATCGATGAGGCGCAGCTACAGTATGACGTTGAGCGGGTGCGGCAAGCCGTGGCCCGCCTGCCCGACGGCTACCGCGTGGTGCTGACCCTCTACCTGTTTGAGGGCTACGACCACGACGAAATTGGCCAAATCCTCAGCATCAGCGAATCAACTTCCCGCTCTCAATACCTGCGGGCGAAACGAAAATTATTAACTGAATTAGCCCCCTAGCCCGGACGCGGGACCGCCCCGAAGGGGGAACCTGCTTACGTCAGCCATTGACGCGGCTGCACTTCCCCCTTCGGGGCGGTCCCGCGTCCGGGCTAGGGGGCTGTTCTTTCACCCATGTCTCTCGAAAACTTTATCCGCGAACACCGCGACGAATTCGACCAGGATGCTCCCATCGATGCTATTTGGCAACGGTTGGCGACGCAATTGCCGGAACAGGCACCATCAGCGAGCGGGGTATCACCTAAAAAAGGCGATGCTACGCCGCCAAACCCATTTTTGGCTGTACAGAGGGGGGTCGGCATGGCCCAACGGTGGTGGGCGGTGGCGGCATCGGTGACGTTACTGCTGGGGATGCTGTGGTGGGTAAATGCCCGCTACGCTATTGCCGAACAGCCCGAAATGGTGGCCATTAGCCCCACCTACGCCAAAGAAGTGGCGCAATATGCCAGCATGATCGACGATAAACGGGACGAGTTGAAAGCCATGACGACCAATAACCCAGTCCTGTATCAACAGTTTGCCAAAGACCTCGACCGGCTTGAACTGAGTTATTCGGGACTGAAAAAAGACCTGCCCGAAACCCCAAACCAGGAGATTCTAATTCAGGCCATGATCCAGAACCTGCAACTCCAGATCGACCTGCTCAACGAGCAACTCCGCGTGATTCAGCGCATGAAACAACAAAATACCACCCATGAAACGGTTTAATCGACTCATCCTCAGCGGGCTGCTCACTGCCGCCACGGCCCAAATCGGCCTCGCCCAATCGCCCGATTCGGCCAGCGACCCGGTCAGCGATTCTACGGCCAAACCCAGCCAACCCTGGGGCCTCACGATCCGATCGGTACGGGCCGAACGCTGGGATACGCAGGCCCAGGAACGCACCGAACTCCATAAGAGCATCGTGAAATCATACATCGTGGATGCCAACGACAAACTGGCCGTCGATAACCACTTCGGCGACATCACGGTGGCGCTTTGGGACCGCAACGAGATGCGGATTGAAGTGGCCATCACGTCGTCGTCGGATAATGCAGATCGGGCCAAAATGGCGTTGGATGCTGTCACCATCGACGAGCGGAAAAACGACAATGCCTATGTGTTCCAGACCTTGATTGCCGACAATTTCAGACGTGGCATAAAACGCAACGACCGCCGGAATGTGTTGCGGGTCGATTACCGGATTTCGATGCCTAAAGCCAACACGCTCATGATCAAAAACCGCTACGGCAACACCACCATCCCCAATTTTTGGGCACCCATTTCGGTCCATTCCATGTTTGGCAACGTGTATGGGGCCGATTTCAACAACCCCAATACCCGCATCCAGTCCGAATACGGCAACGTCTCGATCCGCGATATGCAAAACGGAAAACTGACCATGTCATTCGGTGATCTCGACATCAATTCAGGCAATGTGCTCACCATCGTGCAGGATTATGGCAAGCTGAAAATCGGGCAGACGAATCAGGTCGATGCCCAAATGAACTACGCCGACGCCACGATTGGGCTCATCCGGCAGTCGGCAAAACTGCGATTAAACTACACCAGACGTCTTTTATTGGGTCAGGTTGCCGCCTCGGCCAACTCCATCGACGTGGAGTCGAACTACTCGAACGTGGCCATGCCGGTGCAGAACGAAGCCAACGGCGCGTTTGACGTGACCGTGACGCACGGCGGGTTCAGCTACCCCAGTCTACCTGCCTTCCGCCTCAACACGCCCGCCACGCCAACGCCGCCCGCCCGGCCCACGCCGACCCGGCAATACATCGGTCAGTTCGGCACGGGTAGCGGTCCACACATTCGGGTGGTGGCTACGTATGGCGATGTCCGGTTCAAATAAAAGTTAGTCCTTTCCGAGTAGACCGATAGGGTTTGGCGTGGGGTAAATTTATCTTTGTAGCTATCTATTGTAGCTTACCAGACCCAAACACGTGGCTTTAATTAAATCGATTTCCGGTATCCGGGGCACCATTGGCGGACAGAGTGGCGAGGGGTTGACCCCGCTTGATGTAGTGAAATTTACGGCAGCATATGGTCAGTGGCTGCTGTCGCGGCAGGCCGCAAAAACAGGGCCGCATACCGTAGTCATCGGGCGCGACGGTCGGCTGTCGGGGCCAATGGTCTCGCAGTTGGTGGCCGCCACGCTCCAGGGACTGGGCATCAATGTGCTGGATTTGGGTCTCTCGACCACCCCCACCGTTGAGTTGGCCGTGCCCGGCGAAAACGCCATTGGCGGCATCATCATCACCGCAAGCCACAACCCCATTCAGTGGAATGCGCTCAAACTCCTCAACGAAACTGGTGAATTTATTTCAGGTGCAGACGGCGAAGCTTTGTTGCAAATAGCCGATAATGAGTCGTTTGTCTTTGCCGATGTGCGCAAGCTGGGTAGCTACCGCACCGACGATACCTGGCTGCAAAAGCACGTAGACATGGTGTTGGCGCTGCCCCTCGTGAACCGCAACGCCATTGCCAATCGTAATTTCCGGGTCGTGGTCGATGCCGTCAATTCAACCGGGGGCATTGTGGTACCCATGTTGCTGGAAGCCCTTGGTGTGGAGCAGATTACCAAACTCCACTGCGAACCCACCGGCAACTTCGCCCACAACCCCGAACCACTGCCCGAAAACCTGACCGATATTCTGGGCGTGACCAAACGCGACGACCAAGACCTAGGCATCGTGGTCGACCCCGACGTTGACCGGCTAGCGCTCATCTGCGAAGACGGCTCACCCTTCGGCGAGGAATACACCCTGGTGGCCGTGGCCGATTATGTGCTGAAACAAAGCCCCGGCACCAACAAAAACACCGTCTCGAACCTCTCAAGCACGGCAGCCCTCCGCGATATAACCCTGAAACAGGGCGGCCACTATTTCGCCTCGGCGGTGGGCGAAGTGAACGTGGTGGCGATGATGAAAGCGCAAAACGCGCTCATCGGCGGCGAAGGCAACGGCGGCATCATCCTGCCCGAACTGCACTATGGTCGCGATGCTCTGGTAGGCATTGCCCTCTTCCTGAGCCACTTAGCTACCTTCGGCAAGTCGGCATCGATCCTGCGCCGGACCTACCCAAGCTATTATATTTCCAAAAACAAGATCGAACTCACGCCTGGCATCGACGTTGATGCGGTGCTGGATGGGATCCGGGCCAAGTATGCCAAAAACCCCATCAACACCATCGACGGCGTGAAAATCGAGTTCGACAAGGAGTGGGTTCACCTGCGCAAATCGAACACCGAACCCATCATCCGCATCTACTGCGAATCGGACACCCTCTCTACCGCCGATTACCTCGCCAACAAAATCATCTCCGACATTCGGGAGGTAATCGCTGATAAGAAATAGTCTCCTGCCTACCCTATGACCCCATCAACCGCCCCTTTGCCTACCACCCAAACTGGCCACCCACCCGGGCTTTACGTGCTGTTTTTCACCGAAATGTGGGAACGGTTCAGTTACTACGGCATGAGGGCCATCCTGCTGGCCTTTTTGATCGACAATGTGAGCGGTGGCATGGGCCTCAGTGTGGCAGAGGGAGCGGCCATATACGGCATCTATACCTCGTCGGTCTACCTGCTCTCGCTCCCCGGCGGCTGGATTGCCGACAACTTGCTTGGTCAGCGAAAATCTATTTTCATTGGCGGCATCATCATCATGCTGGGCCACATTGTGCTGGCTATTCCGGGCGGCACAAGCCTGTTTTACATTGGCCTGGTCATCGTGTCGATAGGTACGGGCTTGTTGAAGCCCAACATCAGTACGCTGGTGGGTGAGCTGTACCCGGAGGGGGGTGCTCGTAAAGACGCCGCCTTTTCTATCTTTTACATGGGCATCAACCTTGGCTCGTTGCTGGGCATCACCATTGTGGGGTATCTGGGGCAAAAGGTAGGCTGGCACTATGGCTTCGGGGCCGCTGCTATAGGTATGGCCCTAGGCATCGTCACCTTCCGCCTGGCCGGTCAAAAATACCTCGGCCACCTTGGCAACGTACCCGAACCCGTGGTGGCAACGGCTAAAACAAAGAGCAATAATGGCCCTATTCTGGCTTTTTTGGCCGTTATGGTCGTCGTGCTGGGCACCCTGCAACTCACCGGTATTATTGACCTCACTACGGCGCAGGGGCTGGCCAAAGGCATGGGCACCATTATTTCCATGATTGCCGTGGGCTATTTCCTGTTCATCCTGCTGGCAGGCGGGCTGGATAGCGTCGAGAAAAAACGGGTATCCGTTTTGTTTGTCTTCTTCCTGGGCGCGGCCCTCTACTGGGCGGGTAATGAACAGCAGGGTTCATCGCTGCAAATCTTCGCCGACCGGTATACCGATCTGATTTTCTTCGGCTGGCAAATACCCTCTAGCTGGTTTCAGAACCTCAACCCCGCCTTTATTCTGCTCTTCTCGCCGGTGTTGGCTGCGCTCTGGATTTTTCTGGCCAATCGGAAAATCAGTTACCCGGTGCCGGCCAAATTTGCCACGTCGTTGCTGCTGGTTGGTCTGGCTTACGTAATTATGGTCATCGCGGCCAACATAGCCCTCACCGGCACCCGCACCTCGCCCCTTTTCCTAACGGGCACCTACCTGTTTTTCACCCTTGGCGAGCTTTTTCTAAGCCCCGTAGGCCTGAGTGCTTTCTCGAAACTGGCTCCCAAACGCTACGTCAGTCAGCTTATGGGCCTTTGGTTCATCGGTTCGTCGCTGGGTAACCTTGTGGCCGGCCTGTTTGCCGGTGGTTTCGACGAAAAAAACGTGGCCCAGATGCCCACGCTGTTTCAAAACGTAGCCCTTGTGTTACTAGGCGGTGGGGTAGTCATGCTCCTGTTCGTTCGTCCCCTGAAACGCTGGATGGGCGGCATAGAGTAGCGTAGGCTGGCTTAAATGAAGTGCCGACCAATCTCTTTGATTTGCAACAGGAGCGGCATCACCGCCTTGCCACGGTCAGATAGCCGGTATTCTACGCGGGGGGGCACCTCATTGAAGGATTGCTTTTCCAGAACACCCAACAAAACCAACGCCTTCAGTTCCTGAATCAATACCTTCTCGCTCACGTCGGGTATGAGCCGCCGAAGTTCACTATACCGGCGGGTCTTATCGGCCAGGTGCAGCAAGATAAACAGACGCCACTTTCCGCAAATAACTTCTAACGCTTTTTTTAGTAATAGCCGATCTTCTTCGACTATCAATTCGGGCTGTTTTATTCCGTTCATTATAACGACACGCCACTAACCTATTGGTTTGTAACTGACTGGTTTGTAAGTGATTAACTGACTTGACAAAAGTACTGGCTGTTTCTAAACAGAAACATTTGTTGGTAGAAAAGAGGAGCAATCAAATCAATCTATTTTGATAATATCATTTGTCAATTCACGCCGGGGCATTGACTTGCTTGTTACTCCAGGCTGCGTAAATGGTTAACCATAACTACCCATCCCCTATTACTATACGAATTTAGTAGGAAAAACAGTTCAATACAATACCATTCCTATTATAGTTATATACTACACCTGCCCACCCGGCTCATCGTTGAACTCAGACAGAATCTCTGTAGTTTAATTTTTTAAACCCGCATTAGTCTGCCTCCCTTGATCAAAACGGTACTTGTGATTGCCGGACCAACAGCAGTTGGCAAAACGGCGCTGAGCGTAGAACTGGCTCAGCAGCTTCAGACTGAGGTTATCTCGGCTGATTCGCGGCAACTATACCAAGAACTGACCATTGGCACAGCCAAGCCAACCGTGGCCGAAATGGCCGGCGTACGGCACCATTTCATCAATTCGCACACAATCCATTCGCCTATCAGCGCGGGGCAATATGAGCGCGAGGCACTGACCATCATCGACGGGCTTTTTCAAGACACAAACCTGCTGATCTTAAGCGGCGGCACTGGCCTATACGTCAACGCCGTGTTGCATGGTCTCGACGATATGCCCGAAGGCGACCCCAACCTGCGCCTACGGCTGCAACAACAGTTTGAACAGGAAGGCATCACAGCCCTGCAAGCTCAGCTTCTGGCCCTCGACCCTGCCTTTGCGCAGTTGATGGACCTGAACAATACCCAACGGGTAATGAGGGCTTTGGAGGTATGCCTCACCACGGGCCGCCCCTATTCGTCGTTCCGGCAGCGCAGGCAGGTAGATCGGCCTTTCCGCACCGTGCTGATTGGCCTGGACCGCCCCCGCGATGAGCTTTACGCCCGCATCGATGGGCGTGTAGAGGCTATGCTCGCGGTGGGCCTGCTCGACGAAGCAGAACGGTTGCTGCCTTACCGGCACACGGCGGCCCTGCAAACGGTAGGCTATAAAGAAGTTTTCGGCTATTTCGACGGCACGTACACGTATTCGGCTATGGTCGAATTGCTCAAACGCAACACGCGCCGCTACGCCAAACGCCAACTCACCTGGTTTCGCCACCAAAACGAATTCCAGTGGTTCCACCCGGATGATGTGGAGGGAATTTTGAAGGAATTAGGAATTAAGAATTAAGAATTGGCTGACGCAGATGTACTGTTCAAACGTCAGCCAAGTCTTAATTCTTAATTCCTTTACGCCCTATATGCCAACATGCCGCCCGTCAGGTTGCGGACGTTGCTGAAGCCGTTTTCTTCCAGAAATTGCTGCGCACGGGCCGAGCGGGCACCTGACCGGCAATGCACAATCACTTCTTCGTCCTGCATCCCGTCGAGGTCATCGACACGGTAGGGCAGTTCGCCGAGGGGAATGAGCGTGGCCCCGATGTTATCTTCGGCGTATTCGTTGGGTTCGCGCACGTCGATGAGGTTGAGTTTTTCGCCTTTTTCCAGACGTTCGCGGAGTTCCTGTACGGTAATATCCATGGGTGATTGGGGTTGATTTATATTAATGACGAATTAGCAATTTCACCGTTCGGGGTGGTCCCTGTGGGTCGGTAAAACGCAGCAGGTAAAATCCATCGGGTAGTTGGCCTAGTTCGGCACGGGTTTGGCCTGACGAGAGCGGCAATGTCAGCACGGTTCGCCCCACGAGGTCAAGCACGTCGAGTTGGGTGGCCGTGCTGCTGGGCCAGTTGATCGTGCCGCTGCTGGGATTGGGAAACACCAACAGTGGTGGCACGGGCTCGGTGGCGGTGATGATCAGGCTTGGTCCGTTGTTCATTAGCGGGCGCATCATCAACGCCCCATCGTTATCGGGGTACACGTCCCAATTGGTGCCGAGGTTCGTGTAAATCTGGTTGCGGAAGGGACTGTTCCGGTCGAAACCAACGGGAATGGGCGGGTCTTCGAGTTGCGAAAAAGCGACGTAAAATGTGTCGCGAACGTTGACGGGGGCATCGAACAGATAATCGACAAATCCGTTGCGGGCGGCGGCATAGCTCAGCGAAAAGCTCTTCTGAATAATAGGCCGCGCCGTGGGCCGACCGGTGCCGTTGCCAATGTCGTTATACACGCCAAAGACCACCTGTTGCCCTGTTTGGTCGCGGCGGGTAGGGGCAATATTGATGCGTACGCCCTTCACGGCGTCGGGCAGGTTGTTGACAAACCGTACGGCTACCCGCGCCAACCGTTGATTGATCTGCTTCACAATTTCGGCCGAGCCATCATCGTAGGCGTAGTAATTGTCCAGCACCGTCACCCCCGAAATGGTATCGTTTTGGCGGAGATCAACGCCGGGCAGGTTATTGTTCTGGTTGTCGGTAGTGGTTACGTTAAACGTTGCCCGCAATACCGCCCGTGTCGATAAGTTTATTGGCGGGGTGGGGCGAGCTACCTTATTCTGCCGGCCAAGTCCCTGAATGAGCGTGGCCGTGGGCGATGACACATTCTGAAATTCCTGCCCACTCACCTCATCGCGGAGGGTGTAGCGGAAGGTGGTAAAGTTGAAATCGTTGAATAGGTTGTTGATATCCGTCGTCAGCGAATCGGCTAACTCAGCGGTGGGCTTTGCCTGAAACTGGCGCAACGGCATAGCTGAATAACGACGCAACAATGACGTAACCGGCTGACGAACAGCTATATCCCGAATGTACTTATCAAACGCAGACCGGCCTTTGTTCAAATACACGTAGTCGACGTGCCATTCATCAAACGCGCCCGACTGACGCCCCTGCGCCCGGAACCGAAACTGAAAACCCGAGTGAAAATCGAGCGGGTTCATTACGCGCACAAATGACTGCGTGAAGTTGGCATCGACCGTGCCACCGACCAGTTGCAGGGCGGTACGCCAGTTGCCGTTACTGCCCAGAAACTCAACGCGAAGCGAATCATTGGTATCAGGCAATTCACCCAGCCCCTTGCGCTGCCAGTAGAAGCTGAGATAAACCGAATCGCGTGCCGACAGCCCGGCCATGTTGATGGGCAACGACATCAGCGTATCGGTGCCACCTTCCGCGTTTTCGTTATTGAGCACATACGGAAATCCATCGGCCCGTAGCCCGTCGAAGGTGGCAACGTTAACCGTGGGGTGGTTGATAGTCAGCGTATTGTTGATGTACACGCCACTGCCCGGTGCCCAGCGGGTGGGAGAAGGCGACTGGGTGGACGTCGAAAAATCGTCGAAAAAGGGAAGTGGCAGGGACTGTCCAGTGGCCAGTTGCCCCAGAAATAGCCAGAAAACGCCCAGCAGGGCCACGATTCTACTGCACATCGGACTTGGTATCAATTGGCCCCACCACCCAAATATCGACCGACTGCCCCAGCCGGATGCGTTCGCCAGCTTTGGGTTTTTGCTTGATCACCGTACCCACTTCCTGCTCAGGATCATCGACGGGTACGCGTACGCCCACCCGCAAACCAGACCCCCGAATGGCCGCAACAGCTTCTTCATACGGCTTACCGGTTACGTCGGGCGCGGGAAAATAGACCTTGCCCTCGCCGTCACCCACCACCAGGTCAATGGTCGTGCCTTTGGCCACGGGGGTGCCGGGGGCCAGTTCTTTGCCGTTGACGAGTTGTTTCAGCACCTTGTTCTTACCCAGGTCCGGCTCATACGTCAGCTCACCCAGCACCAGCCCCAGCGACCGCAACTGCAACTCAGCGGTGCGCGACGTCTGGTCGATTAGGTTGGGCATGGGCATGGTGGGGGCCGTACGCTTGATGACGGTGAGGTATATTTTCCGACCTTCCTTTACGTTAGACCCCGGCTGCGGGTATTGGGCGTAGACGGTGAGCGGCACGCTGCCCGCCACAAAGGTACAGTCGCTGACTTCGTAGCGCAGGTCGCGGTCGTTGAGGTAATTTTCCAACTCGTCTAAACTCATGTGTTTCAGGTCCGGTACCGTAATGGTTTGGCCATGGTTTGTCGAGAAGGGCAGATAGCCGAAAAAGAAGACCAGCACCAGCACCACCGTCAGTGCCAGAATGATGCCAATATGCAGAAGAAGGTCGGTGCGGGTACGGGTACTCAGTTTCGTCATGCGGTAAAAATAAAGGGTAGTTTACAGTTTTGAGTGTAAACTAGTTGTACGCTGCCAGCATTTTCTTGATGTATTTCCCCACGATGTCGAACTCCAGATTAACGACACTGCCGGGCTGTAAATTGCGGAACGTGGTGTGTTCGTAGGTGTAGGGGATGATGGTGACGCGGAAGCCCGTATCGTGCGAATCGAAGACGGTCAGGCTCACGCCGTTGATACAAATAGATCCTTTTTCAACCGTGATGTTGCCCACGGCGGGGTCATACTCGAAATCGTACAGCCAGCTTCCGTTCAGGTCCTGCGCCGATGTACACATACCCGTCTGGTCGACGTGGCCCTGCACAATATGGCCATCGAAACGGCCCGTGGCGGGCATACACCGCTCCAGATTAACGGTGTCATCAACGCCTAGCTGGCCGATGTTGGTCTTTTTGAGGGTTTCGTCAACGGCGGTGACGCTGTAGCTGTGGTCTGTTACGGCCGTCACGGTGAGGCAAACCCCGTTGTGGCTCACACTCTGGTCGATGGTCAGTTCGTGCGTAATCGGCGATTCGATATGGAACGTCAGGTTGGTCCCTTCGGCATCGATGGCCACCACCCGGCCAGTCGTTTCAACAATACCCGTAAACATGGATTTGGTGCATTTTTGCTAATGCAGAATCAACAGCGGCGGGAGGGGAATGATTCTGTATAGCCTAAATCAGCACCTCACCTTAACACGGTCACTTTTCCCGACAGCGACGGTTCATTGGGGGCGGTTTTCACCAGATAGGTGTACACGCCGGGTTCAACCACCGTTTGGCCATAGCGACCATCCCAGGCGGCATTGGTGCCAGAACCCTGGTAGATCAGGTTGCCCCACCGGTCATAGACAGCTACCTCACAGTTGGGGAACCGCTCACCGTTGATGGGCCGCCACTGCTCATTATCGCCGTCACCGTTGGGCGAAAACGCGGTGGGAATGTATAGCCGGTCATAGACGTCTACGGCAATCCGGCTTGACACCCGGCAGCCCGACGCCGTCTGTGCCTCAACGGTATAGGTTGTTGACTCACCGGACTGAAACGTGGGCGTAGGCGTATCGGGCTGGTCGAGGTAACTGGGGGGCGACCAGCGCAGGGTAGCCGGCTGATTGGGTTGCTGTTGTAGTTGAACGCTGGAGCCACGTGGCACCCGGTAGGTGAGCGAGCCAAGCAGTTGCAGCGGGGGCAGCACCTGCACCCAACTCGTGGCCGAACTGCCACAGCCCGCCTCGTTTTTGACGGTATACTGTAATTTACGGAGACCAACGCCCGCCGCCGCCGGATCGAACGTGTTGCCCGCAACCCCCGGCCCAATCCAGGTGCCCGTGGTGGGTGTGCCGCCCAACGTCAGCCGGGCATTGCTGGCGCAAAGCGGCGAAATAGAGTCAACGGCCACGTTTAGCCGCGTTGAAACCGCCAATGTAAGGTCGGGCGAGACCGCCGAACAACCATCGGCATTAGTGATTCTGACGCGATATATACCGGCCTGTTTCACCCACAGTTCAGCCTGCTTTTTAGGCGTAACGGGTTCCCATAGATACGTGTAGGTGGGGTTATTGGTGGTGGCAAGCCGCACGGAATCACCCGCGCAGATTTGCGTAGCTGAGGCCGTCAACGTAGCCATGGGCGCGGGCCGGAGATCGATCTGTAGGTTGTCCGTTGCGGCGCAGTTGGTGGCATTATCGACCACGGTGAGACTATATAAACCCGATTTTGTGATCCTGGCTACGCCGTTCGATACCTGTAGTGCCGATGACGTGGTGGCCCAGCGAACGGTGCTGTTACCCGCGACGCCCGATGCACTGGCCAGTATCTGGTCGCCTTCACAGAACGGCACACTCACTTCGCTGCCGTCGGGCCGTTGTAATTTAATTTTGGCCGACGGGCTGGGCAACACCGTTACCTGCACACCCGACGAAACGATGTCGGCGGAGCATTTAGTGGCAAAACTCTTCACTACTGTATAAACACCTGATGCAGAAACCGTTAGCGAGGCGCCATTACCCGTGATTAGGTTAATGCCGTCGCGTTGCCATTGGTAGGCCCATTTGGGGTCATTATCAGCAGCCAGGGTCAGTGAACTGCCTTCGCAGATTTCAGCCGCGTGGGTTGCAATACCCTTGTCTGTTACGATGGGGGTAGGCGGCGTTTCGTTGGGGCAGTCAACCACCGGAATCTGGAAATCACGCCGGACCGATCCGATTTTTACCCCATTGCGGTATTCATCGCATTGCACGGTAAACAAAAAATAGCCGGTTTGTGCTGCCGTAACGGACATTTGGCCGGTGTTGGCGTCGATCTGTAGCCCAGGCGAACCGGGTATGGCGTTACCCGCGCTGTAGCCCACCCCCCAGGTAACGAGTGGATAGATAGCGTGGGGCGTGGCATCGCCAGTGGTGATATTTTCGTCTGTGTAGCCCTGATAGGGTGTCACCAACGAATAGCGCAGTTGGTCGCCGTCGGCGTCTGTGGCAGCATACGTAGTGGTGAATAACTTATTGAGGCAAATAAAATTACCGTTGAGCGGGGCAAACGCGGGCGATGAGTTAACGAACGGCACCCCGTTCCTGGTTAGTGCCGGAAATTCCAGGTAAAAGACCATGCCAATGCCGCCGGAACTAGCCAGATTAGAGATGGCTCTATTTCGGCAGCAACGCTCCAGCACGGCATAGTAACCCGCCGGATCACTGTATTGGCTGATATCTAGCTGAACATCAGCCGTATAGGCAGCATTATACGTCCTGATACTCTTCGATTTGGCGCAGGCGACGTTCTTATAGATTATGTCTTTTAACGGTTGGCCAGCCAGTGAATAACTGGCGATGAGGGTGGGGCCCTTTTTGCTGAATATGTAGATTGTTTCACGATCCTTGAGGTTGCCGGAAATGCCGGGGCTGGTGGCGTTCGCGTCGAGGTATTGATTGAGTTGAATACGGTAACTGCCCGGTTTGCCCAGCGACTGCATGGTTAGCTCGCCCCCGATGATGTGATCGGCGTACCCAGCCAGCGGCAGGCACAAGAAAAACAGTACGTAGCCGATTTGTTTCATAAATGACCCAAAAATCTAGTATAACTAGCGATTTACTACCGCATTTCCAATAAAATAGACTGAACGGACAACACGAAACGGATGCAGGCTATTCTATAGGGGCTGTACTGCACCACGGTCACGCATTCAGCGGAACTCATTTACCACGGAGGTTATGACGGAGAATTCTAAATCGGTCAAATAGGCATTCAGCGGAAGGCTAAGTAGTTCGTTATGCAACGTCTCTGAAACGGGAAAATTGGCGTTGGGCCACCAACCAGCGTAGACGGGTTGGCGATAGGGAGGCACGGGGTAGTGCAGTTCAGTACCAATGCCATGGCGGAGCAGGTAATCACGGAAATCGTCGCGGCGGGGATGGCGCACCACAAACAGGTGCCAGGCATCTTCGTCTATGGTATCGGAGGGTGGCAATATCAAGTTATCAACCTGTAAATCAGCTATATATCGACGAGCTACCAGGCGGCGACGCTCATTTTCAGCATCCAGAAAAGGCAGCTTACTGTGCAAAATGGCCGCCTGAAGCTCGTCTAACCGGCTGTTGTGCCCGGGCACCTCGTTGATATATTTCTGGCTCGACCCGTAGTTACGCCACTGCCGTAGTTGCGTGGCTAGCTGATCATTATTGGTGGTGATGGCGCCGGCATCACCGAGGGCACCTAAATTTTTTGTTGGGTAAAAGCTGAACCCGGCAGCATGACCTAAACTACCTACGCGTTTTCCCCGTTGCGTGGCTCCGTGGGCCTGCGCAGCATCTTCCAAAATCAATAAATTAAATTGATCGGCCAGTGCCTGTAACGGAGCCATTGGCGTGCAACGGCCGTAGAGATGAACGGGCAAAATGACACGGGTGCGGGGGGTAATGGCCTCGGCTACGCGGTCAGCATCGAGCAAAAACGTGGCCGGATCAGGGTCGACCAGCACCGGCACCAGCCCCGCCTGCGTAATGGCCAGCACCGAGGCGATGTAGGCGTTGGCCTGCGTGATGACTTCGCTGCCTGGCGGTAGGTTCCAGGCCTTCAGCGTCAGCGTGAGCGCCTCCAGCCCGTTGGCCACCCCAATGCAGTGCCGCACACCAATGTGCGCTGCAAAGGCTTCTTCAAACCCCTTCACCGCCGGACCCAGTACGTACCAGCCCGACCGTGCTACGGCCTGCATGGCTGCTTGGATGCGATCCATATGCGGCGCATTGGCACGTGACAAGTCCAGAAACGGGATCATACCAGTTGCAACTGAGCCAGATTGGGCAAGGCTGCGTAGGGTTCATAGATGTAATCGGCAGGGTCATAAACGGTGTTGGAGACCACCAGCAGCACGGCGTCGGGGCTGAACAGGTCCATCACGCGCCAGTCCTGTGGCTCCAGCACCAGGCATTCGTCGGGGCGCTGCAGGGTGATTACCTGCTCCTGCTCCCCGTTGTTGATGGTGAGACGACAGTGCCCCGCCACGCATACCAGCGCGTGCCAGGCGGTATGGTGCCGGTGACCACCGCGCGGCTCGTAACCAGCCCCGTGAATGTAAAATACCCGTTTTATCTCGCCGGGTAGTAGGTCATCGTAGAGCGTCAGATTGCCCGACAATGACGTGTGTGTTGTTAATTTTATGCAGTTAGCCATCTCACCGGTCAACTTTTCGTTACGGTTATTTTAGCCCACAAGATACGCACTCACAGAACGATGAGCGTCGTAATTTTACGGTCACACCGCCAGTGCGGCCCCGCTGCCATGCCCAAAAACCCTATTCTCTGGATCATTTTAGCTGTAGTAGGCATTGGCCTGGTCTGGCTCTATCTATTGCCCGGCAAAACCGCCGAGGCTGCCGTTGACCCCGCTGCTTACCAGACTGAACTCGCCGCCGAACGCCGCAAGAAAGATACGTTCATGCGCACCAATGCCGATTCGCCCATTCGCGACAAAGCAACCTTCAACGGGCTGACTTACTTTGCGGCGGATCTGTCATTCCGGGTGCGGGCTAGCCTGGAGCCGTTTCCCGAAGACAAACGCGAGAAACTGGTGATCAACATGACCGACGGGTCAGAAGAGGTGTACGAAAAGTACGGCCATGCCAACTTCACCCTGGCCGGAAAATCGTGTCGCCTGTTGTTGCTTACGTATCAAAAATCACTGACGGTACTTTTTCAGGACCTCACCGCTGGCAAGGAATCCTACGGCGGCGGGCGCTACCTCGATATTGACCAAAAATCGGTCGAGAACAACGCCGTGACACTCGATTTCAACGCCGCCTACAACCCCTATTGCGCCTACAATCCCACCTACGCCTGCCCCCTTCCCCCACCCGAAAATAAACTCGACGTGGCCGTGAAAGCCGGGGAGCGGTACGTAACCCATGAATGAGGGGATGAGTGAATTACTTTTGTCCATTAAAGCAGACACATGAACATTTCTTATAATTGGCTTACCCAGCTTATCGACGTTGACCAAACCCCCGACGAATTAAGTAGCATCCTGACCAGTACCGGCCTTGAAGTGGATGGTATCGAAACCGTTGAGGCGGTGCCGGGCGGTCTTGCAGGCGTGGTTATTGGCACCATATTGACTTGCCAACGCCATCCCGACGCCGACAAACTGAGCATCACCACCGTCGACGTAGGCGGCGACCAACCGCTGACTATTGTGTGTGGTGCGCCCAACGTGGCTGCCGGGCAGCGCGTGGTGGTAGCTATCGTGGGGGCGACCCTCTACCCTACCAATGGTGAACCACTACAAATCAAGAAAGCCAAAATCCGTGGGGCCGCTTCAGAAGGCATGATCTGCGCCGAAGACGAAATCGGTTTGGGTCAGTCTCACGCGGGTATTATGGTCTTGACTACGGATGTCCCCAACGGCACCCCCGCCGCCCGCTTTTTCCAGCTCGAAGCCGACCACCGGATCGAGATTGGCCTCACGCCCAACCGCGCCGACGCGGCTTCGCACCTCGGCGTGGCCCGCGACCTTTGCGCCGCGCTGGGCAAACCCGTAAAATGGCCGTCGGTGGATGCGTTTCAGGTGCAGTCAACTGATTTCACGCTCGACGTTCGGGTGGATGACACCAACGCCTGCCCGCGCTATACTGGATTGACGGTCAGCGGATTGACGGTGCAGGAATCACCGGACTGGTTGAAGAAACGGCTGCTGAGCATTGGCCTTACGCCGATCAACAATGTGGTGGACGTAACCAATTTTGTGCTCCACGGACTGGGCCAGCCCATGCACGCCTTTGATGCCGACGCCATCACGTCGGGGGCCGTTGTGGTGAAAACGCTGCCCGCCGGAACGCCCTTCGTCACCCTCGACGGCACCGAGCGCAAACTAACCGCCACCGACCTGATGATCTGCAACGGCGACGGTACGGAAGGCATGTGCATCGGTGGTGTTTTCGGCGGAAAAACGTCGGGTGTATCGGAGAAGACAACCCGGATTTTTCTGGAATGCGCGTATTTCTCGCCCGCTTCGATTCGGAAAACGGCCCAATACCACGGCCTGAAAACCGACGCGTCGTTCCGCTACGAACGCGGCACCGACCCCAACATGCCGCCCTTCGCCCTAAAGTATGCCGCGCTGCTGATTCAGGAAGTAGCCGGTGGTACCGTCACGTCCAACATTGTCGACATTTACCCAAATCCCGTTCCCGACTTCCGGGTGGCGGTTTCCTACAAAAACATCGACCGGCTCATCGGCATTCAGATTGATTACCAGCGAATGCACGACATCCTCCACGCGCTGGACATTCAGACCGTCGAGTTGACCGAAAACGGGTTCACCGCCCTTGTGCCGCCGTATCGCGTTGACGTGACCCGCGAGGCCGACGTGGTGGAAGAAATTCTGCGCATCTACGGCCTCGACAACGTACCCCTGTCCGATCACCTCGCCGCCGACACCCTGTCGGACTTCCCGGTGGTGGACGCCAATCAGTTGCAGGCCCGTGTGGGGCAGTTGCTGGCCGCCAATGGTTTCGTCGAAACCATGTCGCTGTCGATGACCCGCCCGGCCTACCAC
This sequence comes from Cytophagales bacterium, assembly GCA_038230755.1. Taxonomy (GTDB): domain Bacteria; phylum Bacteroidota; class Bacteroidia; order Cytophagales; family Spirosomataceae; genus Fibrella. The sequence continues at coordinate 18,526 of JBBRMP010000006.1, forward strand.
GATGCCCTGCGGCCTTCGCTCCCACTCGGTGATGTACGCCTGCTGAATCCGCTCAGCGAAGAGCTGTCGGTGATGCGGCAGTCGCTGCTTTTTTCGGTGCTCGACGCGCTGGTGTACAACCTCAACCGCCGTCAGCGCGACCTGCGGCTGTTTGAATTTGGCACCACGTATGGTCATCAAAAAGCCATTGACGGCAAATCGGCAAAATATATTGAAAGCCCCCGGCTGGCCATCGCGCTCGTGGGCGACCAAACCGCCGAAACCTGGCAGCATACTCCTCAATCAACTGGCTTTCACGATCTTACGGCGACAGTGCGGCAAGTACTCTCGGCCATGAGGGTGCAGCCCACGGGCCAACAATCGGCCGACAGCACCGTGTTTCAGTACGGATTGACCTATACGGTTAATCAAAAACCGGTAGTGACATTTGGGTTAGTACAACCAAAGCTGGCTAAATTAGCCGATACAAAACAGCCCGTTTATTTCGCCGATTTCGATTGGAAAGCACTCCTCAAATTGTACCGTGCCCAACTGTCTTACACCGAAGTATCCCGTTTCCCTGACGTGCGCCGTGACCTTTCGCTGGTGATCGACAAGGCCGTAACGTTTGAACAAATCGAGAAGCTGGCGAAACAAACGGAACGGAAATTGTTACAGCGACTGAACGTGTTCGACGTTTTTGAAAGCGCTCAACTGGGGGCCGACAAAAAAGCCTACGCCGTCAGTTTCACCCTGCAAGACCCATCCCAAACCCTAACCGACGTCGTCATCGACAAAACCATGCAACGCCTCATCACCGCTTTCGAGCGCGACCTGGGGGCGACAATTCGTAAATAAAAGCCCCTAACCCCCGAAGGGGGAAGTGCTTCCGCCAGTATAGCTTCGTAGTCAAGAACTCAGGCAGAAGGCTATTGCGCTGGCGGCAGCACTTCCCCCTTTGGGGGCCAGAGGGCCTCCCTTCCCCATGGCCTCCGAATCGCAGATTTTTGTTTTACTGGATACGCTTGAGCATAAGGTCTTCGACCTGACTGAGCTGGCTGCTGAACAACGGTGGCGGATTAGTCAGTTGGAGAACGACGTGACGCGGCTACAGGAGGCGAACCGCGATTTGGAAAAGCAGACGAAGCAGCCAAAAAAGGGAACTGAAACGGCGGTCGTGGTGCCTAAATCAAAAGAATTTGTTAATCTTGTAAGTAGCAGCCTCCCAGACGCGGTTGCCCGTGAAGCAGTAAAGCACCAACTCGGTGAGTACATCCGCGACCTTGACCGTTGCATCGCTCACCTGAGTACCTTGTCATAATACCCACACGATACACGAAGTAAGCGTACCATGTATGGACGACCAGCTCTATATACACGTCAAAATTGCTGACCACGAATACACGTTCAAATCGTTGCCGGAAGAGGAAACCTTCCTGCGCGATGCCGTGAAGATGATCCGTGACCGCATCGACGTGCATCGGAGCCGGGGCATGCGCGACACACAGGACATTCTGGCTGTGGTGGCGGTGGAATGTTTAGTGGCGAACCTGAAAACAGACGATCAGGCCCGACGAACTCAAAAACGGATTTATGACAAAGTTTCCCAGATAGACCAGATTACTACAGCCCCATCGGCGTAGATTTTTGACCCACTATCCGGCTTTTATTGTAGGGCGACGCGTATTGGCAGAGGGTGCATAGGTGACTATGTTTAACTCAAACGATACGAATCAATGACCACTACCAGCCTACTACTGATGCTCCTGATAGGCCTGCTTGGCCTGGGTATCGGTGCTTTTATGGGGCGAAAAATGCTCCAGAATACCTTCTCCGGCAAGCAACAGGAAGCCGAAGAAAAGGCCGCCGACATTCTCCGCAACGCCGAATTACAGGCCGAAAACCTCAAGAAAGACCGCATTCTGGAAGCCAAGGAGAAATACCTGAAGCTGAAAACCGAGTTTGAGGAACAGACGGGCGAAAAGCGGATTCTGCTCCAGCAAAACGAAGGTAAACTGAAGCAACGCGAGCAGCAACTGACCCAACAGGCCGACCAACAGCGCGTTCGTGAGGGCGAACTGAACCAGTTGAAAAACGACATCAACAGTCAGAAAAACGCGCTCACCCAACAGACGGATGCCCTCAATCGCCGTCGCGAAGATGTAGACCAACGGCAAGCCGAAGCCGACAAAATGCTGGCCGAACAGGTATCGCAGCTCGAAAAAATCGCCGGTTTATCCGCCGAAGACGCCCGCAACCACCTCATCGATACGCTGAAAGCCGAAGCCGAAACCCGCGCCTCGGCCTACGTGAAAAACATTGTGGAGGAAGCCAAACTAACCGCCACCAAGGAAGCCAAAAAGGTCGTCATCGACACCATTCAGCGCACCGCCACCGAACACGCCATTGAAAACTGTGTCTCGATTTTCAACATCGAATCAGACGACATCAAGGGCAAAATCATTGGCCGCGAAGGACGCAACATCCGCGCACTGGAAGCTGCCACGGGCGTTGAAATTATCGTCGACGACACGCCGGAGGCCATTATCATTTCTGGTTTCGACCCCGTCCGGCGCGAAGTGGCCCGGCTGTCGCTGCACCGACTCGTGCAGGATGGCCGCATTCACCCCGCCCGGATTGAGGAAGTGGTGGCCAAAACGCGCAAGAACATCGAAGACGAAATTGTGGAAATCGGCGAGCGCACGGTCATTGACCTGGGCATCCACGGCCTCCACCCCGAACTAATCAAGATGGTGGGCCGGATGCGGTTCCGGTCGTCGTATGGTCAGAATTTGCTTCAGCACTCACGCGAGGTGGCCAAACTTTGCGCCACCATGGCCGCCGAACTGGGCCTCAACGCCAAGCTCGCCAAACGCGCCGGACTCCTCCACGACATCGGTAAGGTGTGGCCCGAAGAGGCCGAACTACCCCATGCTCTGCTGGGTATGGAACTGGCCAAGAAATACAAAGAGAACCCCGAAGTGATCAACGCCATCGGTGCGCACCACGACGAGATCGAGATGACGACCATGATTTCGCCCATCGTGCAGGTGTGTGATGCCGTGTCGGGGTCGCGCCCCGGTGCCCGCCGCGAGATGATGGAATCGTACATCAAGCGGTTGAAAGAACTCGAAGAACTGGCCACCAACTTCCAGGGTGTGGTCAAATGTTACGCCATTCAGGCGGGCCGCGAACTCCGCGTGATGGTGGATGCCGACCATGTATCCGACGAGCGGGCGGGTACGTTATCGTACGAAATTTCGCAGAAGATCGAGAAAGAGATGCAGTACCCCGGCCAGATCAAAGTCACCGTCATCCGCGAAATGCGCTCGGTGGCGTATGCGAAGTAGGTTTTGGGGTTCAAGGTCCAACGGGCGTTGCTGATTCACGAAGGTGGATAGGTAACGCCCGTTTTTTTGTAGCTTTAAAACCTATCAAAACGTTCCCGATGGGTTAATGCTGTAAACGGTTTATATAATTTCAGCCATGATTGAAGAAACGCTAAAAAACCCAACATTAGCAAAAGAAAAAGGCTATATATATCCAGAAAAACTATATTTTACTGAGCTAGCTCTCTATGGCAAACTGAACGTTTCTATATTTTGTAACCCCAAAAGGCAATATATACAACTGCCATTCAATCATAAAACGGATAAACCCTATACCTCTACTGGCATTATTGTCGAAAGATCAGGTAATGGAATTTCTGGAGTGCAGAGACAAACTATTGATTATTTTCTTGAGAAACAACATCAAATCAAACGTAAGGTGGTGATTAAACTCATTCCTTTCTACAATAGCTGCCTGAATACGATAATCAATTCACAATCAGACGAATCAACTAGAGATGAATTAACAGCAGAATTTGAAGAGTTTGGTGCTATCCCGCTTGTAGAAGGCGATAGTGCTGGTTTAGAAGAACGAATTTATTTTGAAGATCTTCACATTCCAGCAAGCGAGTTGTTTGGAAATTTCCTCATGGAATTCCAATGGAATCTTGATCCAGAGCACACAATTTGTGCTAAGTTTATAGAGTACGATTTAGTTGAAGTAAATTTTACTTCGGACGTAGATTGGCAAGACTTTAACAATATTTAAGTAGTCAGTCAAAAGTAATACAGTATTTTGTCCCTATTTGAGATAGTATGCTCACTAGAGATACTCTCAGACCTGAGGCCGTCAGAAAATCGGCTGGTTGTAGCCAGTGGTACTTGATCTGTTTCCAAAGACACTCGATCCGGTTTAGCTCGGGACAGTAGGCCGGAATGTACTGAATCATAAGACCTTGTGACCGCCAACCTGCCAAATGGCTCCTGAAGTAAGCACTCGTATGACTCGAAGCATTATCCAAAATCAGTACCGTTGGCTTGGTCAACCGGCTGACAAAATCGGTCAAGCACGTTACCGCAGCGGCGGACCGTCATGTTTTCCGAGGTCATAGCTCCCGACAAAACGTAGCTCTCCAGGCGGTTGTCCTCATAAAACAAGCCCAGCGTTGTCAAGTTACCCCCAGGCGTGGCGGGCATAAACGCATCGCTTTTACCTATTTGCTGCCAGCCATAAGGCACGACCGCCTGGCGGCTCACACCCATTTCATCCCCGTAACACAGATCCACTTCACCACTGGCGGCCCAAGCCCGTAAGGCCGTCAATTCCGTTTTGAAAAACGTGTAAGCCGTTTCATCGCGCAGATGCCGACAAGAACGCCGAATGCGTTTATAAGCCAACTTACTGACCCGAAAGAATCGTCGTAAACTGCTTAAACTGAGCGTTTTTTGCCAGCGTTTGCGGATCGTTTCGGCTACCTCACGGGTCCGGTGCATGCCGCCTTTCACCCACTCGACAACGCTTTTTTTTGGTCGTCGGTTAAGTTGGGCATGCGGCCACTTCGGGGCTGGTCCTGTAAACTTAGGGCTGGTTGTGTCTGGCTCAACCAGTCTTGACAGCGATCCATCCAGCGGCCAATCGTGTCCCGATCTACGTCAAAAAGGTCGGCTAGGTCTGGAATGGAGTAGTTACGCTGGCTCAGCAATAACGCTTGGGCACGTTGCCGCTCGCGGTGGTCAGGACTGGTTTTGTAGAGTTGAGTGAGTTGGTCGACTTGGTCTGTGGTTAACGAGACGTAGCGCATGAGTTTTGGGACCAAAATACAGCATTAATTACAATCAACTACTTAGATATATTTCCATTCTTGAAAATAAACAGTTCTCCTTACCAAATCAAACGAGAAAGACCGTCTAATTGACGGTCTTTCTCGTTTGATTTGGTCGCATATTAATTAATAAGCAATGGCATATGATCTCCTCTAAAACCTAAACTTCTCCATATTCTTGAAGCTCACGGCGATGGCTTCGATGGGGGGTTGTTTGCAGACATCCTGCTCGACGAAGAAGTGCTGGATGCCGCCAATCTTGCGGGCATCGATGATGCGCTGGAAATTGATCGAGCCAGTGCCCACTTCGGCAAATTCACGCTTCTCGGTTTTGGCCACGTCTTTCATATGTACCAGCGGGAAACGACCGGGGTTCTTTTTGAACAGCGCCACGGGGTCTTGTCCGGCAATGGTGGCCCAATAAAGGTCCAGTTCCATTTTCACCAGCTTGGGATCGGTGCCTTTCAGAATGATGTCGTAACCCAGTTGGCCATCGACGGGCTGGAACTCGAAATCGTGGTTGTGGTACACGAACTGGATGCCCGCTTTCTTACACACCTCCGCCGACTTGTTAAACAGTTCGGCAAACTGCTTATAGTCGTCGGCTTTCTTGCGTTCGTCGGGCGCGAGGTAGGCGCAGACCATGTATTTCTGGCCTGCTTCGGCTCCGGCCTCCACGGTTTTTTCCCAGCCGGTGCGGAGTTGGGCGGGCATGTAGTGGCCGCTGGGGGTGCTCATACCTAAGCTGGTAAGGTAAGCCTTGAAGTCTTTGGGCGTTTTGCCGAAGAATTTACCCTCATTAAAGCCAAATGTTTCCACCTCTTTGTAGCCTAGCGCGGCCACCTGTTTCAGCACCCCGTCGGGGTCTTTCATAATGGTGTCGCGGAGAGTATAGAGCTGCAAACCCACGTTTTTGAGGGGCTTGGCCTGCGCGTCGAGGCGGGCGAGTAGCGGGAGCGAGAGGGCGAGGGCTGATGTTTTCAGAAACTCGGCGCGGGTGATTGAGGAAGAGCGAGACATAGGTACGTACTGGGTTTGTTGTTTGAGGTTTGATTGGCGAACCGATCAAATGTCAAACATCAAACTGATATTTCTCAATACCCTACTTAGCCGTTGTACGGTAACTCGGTAATTACAACCATCGCAGGGGGCGGATCGTTGATGATAGACAACCAGTTAGACACTACACAACGAAATGAAAAAAGGATGGACTATTGCTCTGGCGCTGCTACTTCTGGGTGGTATTGGTGCCTTTATCTGGTACAACAATCTTAAAACCAACGCTCAGGCAGAGGGCGGTGCGTATGATGGCACGCTGAAACCACGCCTGGAAATGAGCCGGATCGACCTGAGCGACGTCAGCGACGAAGCGATCAAGATGAACATTCACCTCCTGATAGACAACCCGCTGCCGGTGAGTTTTACCGCCAAAAAAGTGGACTACACCATCTACATCGACAACGAGGAGGTGATGCGCAGTGCCTATGAAAAGACCATCGACGTGAAATCACAGGATAGCACGGCGATTTCGTTGCCTGCACGGGTGGAGGTAAAAAAGCTGACAGCACTGCTGAAACGCCTCGAAGCCAAACATATCGACAGTGCCGATTACCGCGTGGTGAGCATCTTCGCCCTCGACGTGCCCCTTGCGGGCGAACGCACCTTTACCAACACCCAAACGAAGCGGATGCCCACGTTCCACATCCCCGAATTCAAGGTGGTCGATATTGATCTGGGCAAGCTGGGCCTGAAAACTGCCGACGTAGCCGCCAAAATTTCGTGCGTCAACAAGAACAAATTCTCGTTCGACATCCACGACACCCACTACAGCGTCACCATCGACGGCAAGCAGATTGCCGAGGGCGACCAACCCCAACCGATTCGGATAAAAGCGCAGGCAACCACGCCCTTTGTGCTGCCCACGACCGTGAAACCCGGCCAATCGCTGGGGCTTTTGCCGAAGATGTTATTCGACAAAAAAGACACAAAGGTTGAGGTAGCTTTCCGCTGCAAACTTATCGACAAGAGCAACAACCCCATGTTCCAGAACAGCAAATTCGCCAGCACGATTCGAGGTACGCTGGCAGATTTCGTGAAAGCAGGGAAGAAATAGAAAGGAGGGTAAAACAAAATGCTCTTCGCTACAAAACTATGAGATCGATCTACGACATCATCGTGATTGGGGCCGGGTCGGCGGGGCTGGGCGTGAGTATTGCCATGCGACGGCTGGGACTGTCGGTGCTACTCATCAACCGCGACGAACGCCATATTGGTGGCGACTGCCTCAACGATGGCTGCGTACCCAGTAAGGCGCTGCTTCATGTGAGCAAGCAGGTGCACCAGGCCCGGCAGACGGCGACATACGGCCTCAACATAAGTGGTAATGTTGATCTGGCGCGCGTAATGCAGTACGTGCGTCAACGGCAGGACGTAATTCGGGCGCACGAAAACGCGCAATACCTCCGCGATGCTGAATCGCTGGATGTGGAAATCGGCACGGCGGCGTTTGCGGGGCCAACAACAATCAGCCTCAATGGACAGGAAGTTTCGGCAAAAAACATTGTGCTTTGTACGGGTTCGAAACCGCATATACTGAAGGCTGATGGCGTTGAAAAAGTGGCCGTATTGACCCACAAGAGCCTTTCAGCCCTAGACACGTTACCTAAACACCTGCTCATTGTGGGAGCCGGACCGAATGGCATCGAGATGGCGCAGGCGTTTCGGCGGCTGGGCAGCGACGTGACGGTGGTGGACCACGAAGACCGGATTTTATCGAAAGAGCCACCACCCGCATCGTTGTTATTGCAGGAACGGCTGGCAGGCTAGGGCATTACCTTCTTGCTCAACAGCAACATCAAATCCTTCTCCGACGACCATACCGCCCACGTCGAAACCACTGATGGCCAAGTGCATATTGTAGTTTTTGATCAGGTGCTGGCCACCATTGGCCGCACCGTTGATTACAGCCAGATGAACCTTGCGGCGGCGGGGATTGAACTGGATGATAAAGGGCGGTTGCGGCTGAACAACCACCTGCAAACCACCAATCAGCACGTTTTTGCGGCGGGCGATGCGGCAGCCGGGGCACCCGCTGGCGAACGCTATTTTTCGCACGCCGCTGAACTCCATGCCTCGCTGCTCGTCACCAATTTCATCACGCCTTTTTTCGACAAAAGCCTTAGCTACGACCATTTTTCGTGGGTCACGTTTACCGATCCTGAAGTGGCCACGTTTGGCCTGTCGGCAAAGGAATTGACGGAGCGAAACACCGCTTTTGAGACCATTGAACACACGTTCGAGAAGGACGACCGGGCGGTGGTGGAAGACTATCAGTATGCCCGGATGTGGCTGCTGGTGGAACCCGCAGGCCTCAATCCGTTGGGCCGGAAAATATTGGGTGGCACGATGGTGGCCCCCAACGCGGGTGAACTGATTCAGGAATTGATCCTGGCTAACCAGCAGGGCCTCTCAATCAGCGCGTTTTTCGGCAAAACGTACCCTTACCCCACCGCCAGCAAAGTCAACAAAGCCATCCGGGTCGAGGCCATTGGCAGCGATATTCCCGGTGCGCTGAAAACGGCAGTGAAATGGGTATATTAAGCACTGTGGCTATGGAGTTAATCTTAATGGCACTGAAAGCGCAGCAAGATCATACTCATAATCGAACGTGATGTCGTCAATTGAGGTGCCTTGCCATTCGGCGGCTTTATTGCTTTTTTGTGTTCACTCTATTGTGCTTATCTGCCAAACCGGCCCACACCAAACCCACTGATTTCCATACTGTTAACCGCGCCATCAACCAGTTCACTGACCAGCTTACCCGTGGCGGGACCGAGGCTCAGGCCCATCATGCCGTGGCCTGTTGCCAGAATTACATTGTCGAAATGGATGGCGCGGCCAATGTAGGGCAGGCCATCAGGGGAGCAGGGACGCAGGCCGCGCCAGACGGTTTCGACGGCGGGCATCGGCACGGGAATGTCGGGGTAATAGTTGTTGATGGACTGCACAATGCCCCGCACCCGGTTCATGTTCACGGTCATGTCGGTACCAGCCACTTCGAGCGTTCCGGCGAAGCGGAGGTCGTGGCCCATGGGTGTGGCCGTGGCGCGGGCTTCGAGCATGATGGCCGGAATCTGCACGTTGTTAGTCATGTTTTTGAGCATGAAACTGTACCCTTTGCCGCCCTGCAACGACAGGCTGATACCCAACATCCGCGAAAGCTCCGGCGACCACGCGCCCCCCGCAATGACCAGTTCGTCTACCTCATATGCCCCCATCCCGGTCTGCACCGACGTAATCCGCGACCCGGTTTTGCCAAATCCCGTCACCGCCTGTCCATCCAGAATGGTCACGCCCGCGTCGCGCAAATACGTGACCAACGAATTGATCAACTCATTCGGATTCAGGTGCGCATCGCCGGGGTAGAGCACACCACCCCGCACGTCGACGCGGGTGTGCGGTTCCATATCCTGCACTTGCTGTCCCGTAAGTATCTGTGCGTTAATACCGGCGTGGTTAGCTACGTCGGCTTCTTCGGCCATATCGTGTTCGGCGGCGGCGGTTTTGTAGAGCATGAACAACCCCCGCTCCTGCCACTCAAAAGTTAGATCATCATTAGCGGCAAGCTCTTGATAAAGCCGTTTGCTGAGCAAACTCAGGTCACGGAGTTGGGGAATAGCCCGCGCTACGTGTTCGGGGGTGGCGTGGCGGTAGAAAAGCCAACCCCAGCGCAGGAGGTCAGCGTTCAGGCGGGGTTTGACGTAAAACGGGCTGGTCGATTTCAGCATCCAGCGCATGCCTTTGGCAATCATACCCGGCTGCGCCAGCGGCACAATATGGCTGGGCACAATCATGCCCGCGTTGCCCGTCGAGCAGCCGTCGGCCACGCGGTTTTGGTCGAAAATCGTGACGGGATACCCCGCTTTCTGCAAATAATACGCCGAGCAAAGCCCGATAATACCCCCACCAATAATACCGATCATAGCAATGAGTTTGACGTTTAAATCACCTGAAAACCATGCACATACGGGTCGTCGTCGTCCAGCATAATGTGGTTATAGCCGGTGATTCTGGCCCAGCCTTCGACGCTGGGGATAATGGCAGGCTTGTCGGCCAGTTCCGTTTCGGCTTCGATGCGCCCGTTGAAGATGGAGCCGATGATGCTTTCGTGGACAAAAACGTCACCCGGTTTCAGGCGTCCCTGCGCATACCATTGCGCCATTCGGGCCGACGTACCCGTACCACAGGGCGACCGGTCGATGGCTTTGTCGCCGTAAAAAACGGCATTGCGGGCCGTAGAGGTGGGTTGAAGTGGTTTGCCCGTCCAGAGAATGTGGCTCAGGCCGTTGATGGTCGGGTTGTCGGGATGCACGAACGTGTACTGCTCATTCATCCGTTGCCGCATGGTCCGCGCCCAGCTAATGAGTTGGTCGGCAGTGTGGTTTTCCAATCCCAAAAAGTTGGGTTGTGGGTCAACGATGGCGTAGAAATTACCGCCATAGGCCACGTCGACGGTGAGCGTGCCGAGGTCGGGGCATTCCACGGTTAGCCCTTCGGCGGCGAGGTACGACTTGATGTTCGTGATCTTCACCGACGTGACCTTTTGGCCCTCCTGCCGGTACTCCGCCCGCACCAGCCCGGCGGGGACTTCGAGGTTCAGCACCCCTGGCGTTTTGGGCAAGATGAGTCCCTGTTCAATGGCCACCGTGACCGTGCCGATGGTGCCGTGGCCGCACATGGGCAAACACCCCGACGTTTCGATGAACAGCACCCCGGCGTCATTGACAGGGTCAGATGGCGGATAAAGAATACTGCCCGACATCATGTCGTGGCCGCGCGGTTCGTACATCAGCCCCCGGCGAATCCAGTCGTAGTCACGGAGGAAATGCTGCCGTTTTTCGCTCATGTTGGCCCCTTCCAGAAACGGAATGCTGCCGCCCGTCACCACCCGCACGGGGTTGCCACAGGTATGCGCGTCGATGCAGAAATAGTGGGTTATGGGCACGGGTTGGGATTTACGGTTTGGGATTTATGCAAGTGGCTTCGCGCATCGTGCCCTTCGACTGCGCTCAGGGTGACAGGAAATTAGCGCCATCTCAAGGGGTTGACTCATTTTTTCTGTCACCCTGAGCGCAGTGGAAGGGCACGATGCGCGAAGCTACTCCCACGTCAGCTACCATTAATTACATAAAACTCGGTCTCTCTTTCATCGCTTTCGCAATAACCGCCTGAACCTGAGCGCGTTCCTCGCCGATTAGGGGCAAACGTGGGGCGCGGACATACTCGGAACCGATGCCCGTGGCGGTGGCGGCGAGCTTGATGTACTGCACCAGTTTTGGGTGAATATCGAGTTCCAGCAAGGGCATAAACCAGCGGTAAATTTCGAGGGCTTCGGCGATTTTTCCAGCTTTAGCGAAGTCATAAATCGCCACCGTTTCTTTTGGAAAAGCATCGACCAGGCCACCCACCCAACCATCGCAGCCCAGCAGCAGGGCTTCCAGGGCCAGCGTATCCACCCCGCCCATGAGCTTGAACCGGTCGCCGAAAGCGTTGCGCATCCGGGTGATATTAGTCAGGTCGCGGGTCGATTCTTTCACGGCCTGGATGTTGGCGTGTTCGGCCAGTTCGTGAAACATCGCCACGGTGGTCATGATCTTGTAATCGTAGGGATTATTGTAAATCATGATCGGCAGGACCGTTTCTCGGGCTACCGATTTAAAGAACGTGACCGTCTCGCGGGCGTCGGCGGGGTAGCGCATGGGGGGCAGCAGCATCAGGCCGTCGGCCCCGTTGGCTTCGGCCTCATGGGCGCGGGTAATAGCCTGACGGGTAGCCTGTTCGGCAATATTAACCAGCACCGGGACGCGATTTTTGCACACCACCAGGGCCGATTTAAGCAACGCGATTTTCTCGTCGTTTTCCAGCGTACTGGCCTCGCCTAGTGAGCCGCCGATGATAAAACCATGCACCCCGGCGTCGAGTTGGGCATGGAGATTTTTCTCAAAAAGGGGCAAATCCAGCTCGTCGTGGGCAGTAAATGGGGTGAGTAGGGCGGGGTAAACGCCGGTCCAGGATACGGGTACGTCCATGCGGGTAAAAGAAGTTGAAGGGGTGAAAAGTGAGCTAAAGATAGTTGTGATGACTGATTTTGGTAGCGCGTTTTATCATCCCGATGAAGCCTGCTACAGAGCACGAAGCAACCTCAAACACCAAACTCTCCTACCTCACCTGCCGCACATTCACGTAATAGTCCGCATCTACGTTCAGGCTGGTGATTTTTCCCTTCGACGGAAATGATTGCCAGGTGGTAGTGGGGTGCAAATTCTGGTAGGCATCAGCGTCGCCGAGGCACACGGGCACGGGCATGTTGAACCCGGCCACGCAGTCGGCCCAGCGGTATTGGATGGACCCTTTTTGCAGGCGGTATTCCAGCACGGGAATGCGAGTATCGCGGAGGTACTGATCGAAAACGGGTTTCAGGTTATGGCCCGATTTTTCGCTTAAAAACCCTTCAATCTGGGCCGTGGTGACGGTTTGGTGGTAGAACGTCTTATTCAACCCACGCAGCATTTGCCGCCATTGTTCATCGTCGCCCACGATCTGCCGGATGGTGTGGAGCATATTGCCGCCCTTGTAATACATATCGCCCGACCCCGATTTGTTCACGTTATAGGTGCCAATAATCGGGCTGTCGTTGCGCACGTTCTTGCGGCACCCGATCACATACTGCGCCCCCGCTTCCTTGCCGTGGTAGTATTCCACAAACAGGTTTTCGGCGTAGTTGGTGAAGCTCTCGTGAATCCACATATCGGCCACGTCGCGGTAAGTGATGTTGTTAGCAAACCACTCGTGGCCCGACTCATGCACGATGATAAAATCCCAAAGTAGGCCCCAGCCCGTACCCGACAAATCGCGGCCCCGGTAGCCGTTTTTAAAGCCATTGCCATATGTCACCGAGCTTTGGTGCTCCATGCCGAGGTAGGGCGTTTCGACCAGTTTATAGCCATCTTCGTAGAACGGATAGGGTCCAAACCAGTGCTCGAACGCCTTCAGCATCAGCGGCACCTGCTGGAATTGCTTCCGCGCCGAGGCCTCGTGTTCGGGCAGGGCGTAGAAACTCAGCGGCAGTTTTCCTTTCTCGCCCGCGTAGGTATCGGCCCAATGCACATAGGTGGCGGCGTTGATATTAACGCCGTAATTGTTGATCGGATTGCGTACCAGCCAGTCGAAGGTGTGGGTGCCATCGTTGTTGTTCGTTACCCGTTCCAACTGCCCGTTCGAGACGTCCATGAGCGGGTCGGGCACGGTGACGCTGATGCGCATCGAATCGGGTTCGTCATACATATGGTCTTTGCCCGGCCACCACGCGCTGGCACCCAGCCCCTGACACGACGTGGCAATAAACCACTGCCCGATGGTGTCTCGCGCCCAAGTCAGGCCACCGTCCCACGGCGGGCGTTTAGCTACGCGCGGTTTTCCACCGTAAAACACCGTCAGCCGCTCCGATTGCCCGATTTTCTGCGGTTTCTGGAGCATTACGAAATACGCATCGCCATCCTGCCGGAACGTCAACGACTGCCCATCCTGCTCCATTTTGGTTACGCGCAGGGGCCGCTGCAAATCGACCTGCAATAGCTGATTGGGTTTCAAAACGGTATACTGAATGGTGGTGCTGCCGCTGAGCGTACTGTCGTTGGGCGAGACCTTTACCCGAAGGTGATAATACGTCAGATTCCACCAAGCGCGTTCGGGCGTGATGCTGCCGCGCAGGGTGTCGGCGTGGGTGAAGGCGGTCTGTGCCCGCGCGAAAATGGGCAGCAAACAGCAGGTAATGAAGCAGAGTAGGCGATTCATTGCGTTAAGTTAAGCAGGGAAAGTGCATCCCACCTCAGCGGTGGGGTACATCCTCAACGCTTAAACTAACGACCATCTTCCTTCGAGTTATACTCCTTACTACGTATTGACGGCAAAGCGACGCGCCTGTTACAGGATACAAAACAGGAATAAAAGGCAATTATTCACAGCATTTTCAGTAGAAACCTGTTTGGCTGATTTGTCTGAGGTGTCGCTCTGCGAATCTGAGCCTGACCAACAGGGGCGTTTCCTATGTCAGACGAGACTTGAACAGGGTTAATGGAGGTATTCATTCTGTCGCACAAAACGCGCCGAGTGAGCCAATGACAGACAAGCACCCAACGACCCTAGTGGTAATGGCGACTTAGGAGACATTTACACACATGGATGGTTTGGCTGTCGGGTTTGACCTTACAGGCGCGCCCCCTGTCGCACGAGCAACGGAACTAAACTATTAGGCTGGTAGGTAGTTGGGCATCTCGTCGTAGGTCTGACCCTGCAATAAACGACCTGCTAACTTTTTATTCTTACCGCCCCACTGCTTGAAGAAGAAAGGGACATGAGCCACCTGGCACTGATCTCGTATGTCAAGCACCCACTCCTCACGGATTGGACGCGCTTTAAAGCCAGATTCTCCACCTACGATCACCCAATCAATTTCCGTTAGACACATGTTGGGTAGATTTTCTAATAGTGGCTCACAAGACAAAAATTTAACGGCAGCTCCTGTGCGCTGCAAGTGCGCTATACGGAACACTGTCTCTTGATTCTCGACCGAAACCCCTGCCCATATGTTCTCTGTCCAGTTTAGCAAAGGTGATAATTGTTCGAGCCGTTCAGCCCGTTTTGTCAACACTTGAAATTGATGTTGAGGACACTCATTCATCACTTTATAGACAGCCTGAATGTATTCAAGAGGTACGTCTTCATGAAACAGATCACTCATACTGTTCACAAATATGATTGATGGCCTCCACCGACGCGGTTCGTTTAACACGTCAGGATGCAGAGTAAGTTTGAATCCATTACGGTACTTATCTACTCCCATTGCGTTCAGTCGGCGGGCCATGACTTCGGCGTAACAAAATTTACACCCTTGCGAAATCTTGGTACATCCAGTAGTCGGATTCCAAGTTTGCTCTGTCCATTCTATGCTTGACTGCGCCATGTTTAAGTTTTTTTATTTAGTGTAATTTACTAAAAATCAGCAACTTAACCAAACTTATTACGGCAAAAAATCTATGATTGTGCCGGGGGGGAATGTATTTTTTCGACGTGGTTTTCCGTCACTTTTCAAAGGTTGGCATTTGATAAGTTCTTCTGCTTCTAAACGTTTAAGTGCGTTCTTAACGTGCGTCGATAAGTAATTTGTATTCTCTACAAAAAACTTTTCCAGTTCTTCAAAAGTAACGTTAGCCCTACCCGCTCCGGTAATTTTCAAACGATTAACTAACTCTTCAACTGGATCAGGCTGAAAAAGCATGATTTGGCTCTGATTTGTTCTGTCGGAGAAACTAAAGCCACCACTTTTGTCAACTGCCCACATTGCTTCCTTCATTTTTATAAAACCCATAATATGATTACTAACGAAGAATAAATCATATATCGGGTGGTTCCGCATATCTCTCATAGTGAAAGAGCCAACGTATTTGGCTATCTTCTTTAATTGGTTGTGGTACAAAAGTTTGACCTGCTCTAAACGGCTTCCAGAGTCCTCCGGCAATACTATTTCGTCCAAACCAAACAACGATTGTATGTGGGTTTTGACACTATCTTGTTCAAGAAAGCGGTTGACGTGGTCTCGCGGAAAGTAGATAAATGCTTCTGTCCTATCCCGCTGTAGCAATCTCTTGAGTAGGTTATATGGTACCTGTGAAAAACCAAACGGGTCTATAAAGGCAAAAATAGGAGCATTTTTTCTCCCATTGCTATCTAATTCATCAAGTTTGCCTGTTATTATTTCTAAAAAATCATCTTTTATGCAGTGCGTTTTGAAAGTTTCAGGCTTTTGTTCGTTCGCAACCAATTCGAGTAAACTATCAAGCCGTTTTTGATCATTTTCAATGAAAAGAAAAAGTACTTCTGTGCTGCCTATGAATGCCTGTTGCCCTAAAGCGGACCTAATTGCAATCAAAGGAGAACCGGCTTCACCGTCGGTATAAACGCCCGGTCCAGCAAAGCCATCTATAAAAACTATCTTACCGTTATAGCGTCCCAAGATTGGAAACCATGCATCTAAATAATTTTTGAGCAACTGATGTTTAGCTTTAGTGTGAGGTGCACACTCCCAAATTGTACTTCTTTGCATATTTTTGATGTTATGGAACACGTGACTTGTCCGAAACGAACCGCCTAAATAACCAAAGCCTAATTTGTGAGTAGTATACCCTGTCGCACGGACGCTGCCCCGCAAACCTAAACCTTGACTGTCGGGGCGTTTGGTTTGTCAGCCGGAACCCAAAAATGAAGCCCAAACCTGCCAAGCCGAAGCGTTCAACCTGTCGCCCGCGACCCGGACTTTGAAGCACTGATTACTGCTGCACCCAACATGTTATTGTATGCAAATTTGCGGAACGTCTACTTTGTAAAACACTGACTGCCAGCAAGTTTTAGTTCCGCCGTTTTGTTACTTTGACAATTAGCGAAGCGGCTTTATAAATGAGCGCCTTTCGTTGGTCATTTGTAAAAACAGTCTGGCAAAACGAGTAAACGGTATGCACAAGCTCCGGTACGACGGCTGTGAGACATTGACGGTTATCCGCTCTATTTCTTCGCCGATGATAATGAACTATACCGGATCACAGCCAGGGGAGAAGCGAAGCAAATGCGCCGAGCCATGAAACGCTATACGCAGGGATATATACTTAAAAGCCGGTTTTATAGTCTCTCGCAACTCCGCCCAATGCTGCGGCGGCACGATCGAATCGATTATCCGACGGGCTTTTGACCGAAGCTGCTTTTTGTATGCCCTAACAGTCGTCTTGCTGCTCCGGTACTAACGTTGAGCTGGTATCATACTGACTTATGGTGGTGGGGTTGGATGCAAAAAAGAGCCTTGCTCAGCATAAACATGTGCTAAGCAAAGCTCTTTTGATTCTATAGTTTTGACCGCTCTTTACACCAACATCTTCATCAGATCCTCACAAAAGCCTCTGAAGGTTTGCATTTGTTCGGTTACCGGGCTCCTGCCAATTTGAGTGATTGGGCCAGTTCGCTATCGTACACAGATTGGCGTAGGTAGGTAGTCAGTCGGCTAATCACCCCTTAAAATAAGTACCTTCTTCCAAATCGACCAACAGGCCCTTGTGGGTGGGTTTCCAGCCCAGCCGCTGCTGCGTGAGTGCGCTGGAAGCAGCCATATCGAGGGCTGCGAAACGGGCCATCCAATCGAAATGGGCGGGAGCTTCGTCGGGCGTTTTGCTCACAACGGGCACATTCAGATGGCGACCAATCACCTCGGCGATGTCGCGGAAGGGGATGCCGTGGTCCCCTGCTCCGTGGTATTTCGCGCCGCTTTCGCCTTTTTCCAGGGCCAGCCGAAACAGGTGCGCCGCGTCGAGCCGGTGGACGGCTGCCCAGCGATTTTGCCCGTCGCCAATGTAGGGTGACTCCCCCTTTTGCCGGGCAATATGGATGAGGAAAGGCACGAAACCCTGATCACCATCATCGTGTACCGACGGCGCCAGACGAACGACGCAGGTATGAACCCCTTTCGCCGCCAGTTCCGTCGCCACATCTTCCGACTGCCGGGGCGACGGGGCGAGGGTATCATCTTCAGTACCAAAGCGACCCGGCGTAGACAACCCGGCCAGCCCCGCCGTGACGATAAGGGGCCGGTTTGTACCCGTTAAGGCACTAGCAAGGGCTTCGATGGCCTCCCGGTCGGTTTGGCCGGCGGCTATATACTGCGAAAAGTCGTGATTATAGGCGGTGTGGATAACGCCGTCTGCTGCCGCCGCGCCACGCTTGAGGCTGTCCAGATCATCGAGCGAACCCCGGTGTACCTCAGCACCGGCGGCAATCAGTGCGTCGGCTGACTTGTCTGAGCGGGCAAGACCGAGCACCTGATGACCCGCGCCAATTAATTCCTGAACAATGGCTGAGCCGATAAAGCCCGTTGCGCCCGTTACGAAAACCTTCATGCGTTGATTGTTTAATGGTTGTTTGACTACATCACAAAGGTCAGCCAACACAGTCAGGTCAGGTTTACGCGACTCAAACCATCTATTACATAATTCAAACAATTACTTTATTCCCGAAATGTACTGGGAGTAAGCGCGGTCTGCCGCTTGAAAAAGCTACAGAAGTGGGCCACGTTGGCAAAACCCAGGCTGTCGGCAATTTCCGAGACGGTCCAGTTGGTTTGTTTCAACAGAATCCGGGCTTCCTGCGCCACCCGGCTGCCAATGAGTGCGGTGGTGGTGTGGCCGGTAGTTTCTTTCAGTACCCGGTTGAGGTGGTTGACGTGGACGGCTAACTGCCCGGCATAATCGTTGGCCGTGCGCAGGCGCAGTGGCTGATGCGGCGTTTCGAGGGGAAACTGCCGTTCCAGCAACTCGGTGAACTGGGCCGTTACCCGCGCCGACGCATTGTGTGGAATAGCCGTTGCCAGGGCGGGCTGTAGCTTCTGCCCGGCGTGAATCAACTCCAGCAGATAGGTGCGCAAGAGGTTGTATTTGAAGGCATAGTCGGAGGTGATTTCAGCCGCCATCTTCACAAAAATAGCCTCAATCGCTTCATATTGAGCCTCGGTGATGGGCCAGACTGGATAGGAACCTGGCTGAAAAATGGGCAGATCATCTAGCACGATGCCGCTTTTGGCGGGCAACAAAAATTCGTCGGTGAAGACACAGAAATAACCCGTCTGCGCCAGGTCATAAGGCACCCAGCGGTAGGGTTCTCTGGGCGTGGCAAAAAACAGGCTGCTTTGCTCAATCTCCACCATTCGGTCGGTATATTCCACCCGACTTCGTCCCCGCAACAGGCTGATCTTATAAAACGGTCGCCGATCAAACGTCATCGGCGGACGGCTGCGGTAGGTCAGCATCAGGTCGGCCATGTTGAAGAGGTTGAACTGGCCTCCCTCCCGCACTGCACCCGACGGCAGCAGCGGATCAGATACGGGTTTAGCAGCGGTAACAATGCTGGCAGAAAATTCGTCGAGTGAGCTAGTTTTCATAAGTAATCATTATAAAAATCAAAGGTAGCGAATGTAGCGCAGGCTTTAGCCTGCGCTACAACAGTAGCTTCCATGACCTTCCGGTTTCTATTCCGTGTTACTTTTGATGTTACCAACCTGATCTCATACGGAATGACTGCCTGCCGACAGACGCTTACCACGCTGCTTTTACTGCTCACTTTTGCCGCCACCGGTTTCGCCCAAACCGCTCCCGCCTCAAAACCCACTCGTTCAGCCAATGCACTGCCGCTATTTTTGCGCAACGATGCCCGCGCCAGCCGTTGGGCCGACTCCATTATGGCCCGGATGCCGCTCGACGAGCAGATTGCCCAACTGATTATGGTGGCGGGCTATTCCAACCGGACCGCTGGTTATGAAGATTCGCTAACTACGCTGGTACGAACCTACAAACTCGGCGGGGTGGTCTTTTTCCAGGGCGGACCCGTCCGGCAGGCTAAACTAAATAACCGTCTTCAAGCTGCCTCGCCCGTGCCGCTGCTGGTGGCCATGGATGCCGAATGGGGTATTGCCATGCGCCTCGACAGCACCGTGCGGTTTCCCTACCAAATGACCCTCGGCGGGATGCAACAGGCGAACGAGGCCCTGATTTACCAGATGGGTGCCGACGTGGCCCGGCAGTTTCGGCGGCTGGGAATGCACGTCAATTTTGCCCCCGACGCCGACGTCAATAACAACGCCAACAACCCCGTCATCAACTTCCGGTCCTTTGGCGAAGACAAATATGCCGTGGCCCGCAAAGCCCTACAATACATGCGGGGTATGCAGGATAACCGCCTGTTAACCAGTCTTAAACACTTCCCCGGTCACGGCGATACCGGCACCGATTCGCACTATGATTTGCCCCTGATTACCAAAAGCCGGGCGCAACTCGACAGCCTCGAACTGTATCCGTTTCGGGAACTGATCAAGGCCGGGGCGGCGGGCGTGATGATTGCTCACCTGAGTATTCCGGCGCTAGATACCACCCGTAACCGGCCTTCGACGCTGTCGCCCAACATTGTGACGGGCCTGCTGAAAAACGAAATCGGCTTCGGCGGGCTGGTCTTTTCCGACGCGATGAACATGAAAGGGCTGACCAAATATTTCCCGTCGGGGCTGGCCGACCGGCGCGGGCTGGAGGCGGGTATGGACGTGCTTGAATTCACCGAAAACATTCCCCGCGCCGTAGCCGAAATCTGCAAAGCCGCCGACGAACGGACTCTATCGACCACGGACATAAAAGACCGGTGCCGGAAGATGTTGCTGGCGAAATATTGGGTCGGGCTAAATACCTACAAACCTGTGGTACTCGATAATCTGGTGGCTGATCTGAACCGCCCGGAATCAGAAGTCATCAACCGCCATCTCACCGAAGCCTCGCTGACGGTGTTGGAAAATAAGGGGAATCGCCTCCCGTTGCAACGCCTCGACACGCTCCGTATTGCGTCAGTTTCGGTGGAAGCCACGGCCCCGACCGCGTTCCAAAACCGGCTGGCCGATTATACGTCGGTGAAGTCGTTTCAGGTATCATCAACATCGTCAGATGCAGAGATAAAGGCGCTTATGGATTCGCTGGGGCAATTTAACACGGTGTTAGTGGGCGTGCATCTGAACAATATCCGGCCTTCCAAATACGGTATTCAGACCCGCACGGTGGAGCTGGTACAAAAGCTAGTGGCTACGGGCAAGGCCATCGTCACCATTTTCGGTAATCCCTACGCCCTCGATAAATTCCCCGATCTGGAACAAGCCAAAGCGCTGGTGATGCCCTACCAACTCACCAATTTCACCGAAGACCTCTCGGCGCAACTTATTTTCGGGGCCATCGGCGCGTCGGGGCGGTTGCCGGTCACGGTCAATCAGCAGTTTCGGGTGGGCGATGGCATCACCACGCAACCCATTGGCCGCCTGAAATATACCATCCCCGAAGAGGTGGGTATCAGCAGTGCCTACCTCGCGCAGCAGGTCGATTCGGTGGTGAACGTGGGGCTGAACGCGAAGGCCTTTCCGGGTTGCGTAGTGCAGTTGGCGAAAGACGGCAAGGTCATTTTCCGCAAAGCCTACGGCAAACACACCTACGATACCAGCCTCGGCGGCGGCGCGGAACCCACCCAACTCGATGACCTGTACGACTTCGCTTCCGTCACGAAAATCAGCACCTCCACCCCCGCCCTCATGCGCCTCGTGGATGCCGGACAATTTAACATCGACGGTACAATGGGCGAGGCTATGCCCGAATTCCGGAAGACGAACAAAGACACGATCCGGTGGCGCGACGTACTCACGCACCAGGCCAAACTGAAGGCATGGATACCGTTCTGGCAGGCTACCAAAAACCCCGATGGCACGTTTAAAAAGAAAACGTTTGTAGCCGAACGCAGCAACCGATACCCCATTGAGGTGACGGACAGCCTGTTTTTGTTCAAGCAATACCCGAAAACGATCTTTAAGCTGATCAAAGATTCGCCGTTGAACGCGAAGAAAGAATACGTCTACAGCGACCTGTCGTTCTACCTCTATCCGCAACTTGTGCAGCGCATCACGGGCCGCGATTTTGAGGGGTATTTGAAGGATAGCCTCTACGCCCCTATCGGGGCCAACACGCTGACCTACAACCCCCGCCGGTTCTACCCGCTGAGCCGGATTGTACCTACCGAATATGATTCACTGTTCCGGAAAACGCTGATTTGGGGACGGGTTCACGACGAAGGCGCAGCCATGCTGGGCGGCTTGTCGGGCCACGCGGGCCTGTTCGGGTCGGCCAATGATCTGATGAAGCTGACGCAACTATACCTGCAACACGGCCACTACGGCGACCGCCAACTGATTCGTCCCGAAACGATTACGGAGTTCACGCGCTACCAATTCCCCGAACTTGGCAACCGCCGTGGGCTTGGTTTCGAGAAAGCGGCCTACAAATACAACGGCAACGCCCCCCGCCTCGCCAGCCCATCGAGCTACGGGCATTCGGGCTACACGGGCACCTTCACCTGGATCGACCCCGCCGTGGGCCTCAACTACGTCTTTCTCTGCAACCGCGTCTACCCCACCCGCAACAACAATAAAATCAGTGAGTTAGGCATCCGCACCGGCGTGGCCGATGCCTTTTATAAGGCGATCAGAAAAAGCCCCCCGGCCCCCGAAGGGGGAGGCAATCCCGCTTCGGGGCTAACGCGTCAGTAAGTTTTCCCTTCGGGGCGGTCCCGCCGCTCCGGCGTACCGGTCCAGGCTAAGGGGCTTACGCCCTCGCCTGCGCATTGCTGTTCACTGTCTCGATGAGTTGAATCAGGCGGGGTGCGCGTTCGCCAAAGACGCCGTCAACGCCGTTGCTGTCGAGGTCGGTAAAGGGCGGTTTGAACAGTTCGGCTTTATCGACAATGCTACCGTTTTCGGTCAAGTAGTCGATCAAGTATTGAATAAAACTGGCCTGGGCGGGGTTAAGCGGGCCATTTTCCATGAATTCAGAGAACGCCGCCGTGGCCGCGTCGTGGTCGAGGCCAACGATGCGGCGCACAAAAATTCCCAACGGTTTTTGACCCATTGCGGCTTCAAACTGCGCTTTCGCTTCGGTGGGGGAGTCGGCAAAGAGCAGCCGTTCCAGTTCGTTCAGTTCATGTTCGGTAATGGGTTGATTCATGCGCAGTTTACGCACCGTGAGGTGGTTGACGTTGCTGCGCAGAATGCGCTCCATCCGTTCTTCGTAGGCTTCGCTGTTGGCGTAGGCCAGCAATGGCTCGTGGGTCAGTTCCGGGCCGGTGATCTCATCGGTCAGGTTGGTATACAGCGGTTTGCGGGCTTCTTTATCAATGTTTTGCACCAGATCCCGCAACCGCAGCCGCACCGTTTCCAGGACGGGTGTGTCGGCAGTGGCCCAAAAACGGCTGTTGGCGGCTTGCTGAATCAGGGCCATTTGCTGCGCTACCGCCGGAACACCACCTTTTTTCTGCAACCCTTTGGCCAGTTGCTGCCCTTTTTCGCTCAAGGCAGCATAACGCGTGGCCTGACCCTGAACAAAAGCCAACTGACTATCGATCAATAATTTATCGAACCGCCGGGCCGACTCGTGCGTGTTTTTCTCCAGCATCAGCGGGGCAATTTGGGTGTGAAGCGCGGCCAGGTCCATATCGTTCAGGGCGATCCAGCGGGCGGGGTCACGGTAGCAATCAACGACCTCGGCTTTGTGGCGCACCAAAAAACTATCCGAATCCAGCCCCTGCACCTGCCCAATCAATAGCGCAACCAAATCGGCGCGGAACTGCATCAGCGCGGCCTCGCCATCGTCGGGCAGGGCCATAACCAATCGCAGCCGGGCGCTGAATACCTGTTGACCCAAGCTTGCAGCCAGCGGCGGGTCTACGTCGGCGGGGTTTTGCCCGAAAAAGACGAAATTTTCGCAGAAGTCGAAGATGTAGAAAAAAGCTTTGTCGTCGCCGGGGCCAAACAGGTCGGGTCGTAGGCGGGTGCCGCGCCCAATCATCTGCCAGAACTTGGCCTTCGAGAGTACGCGCTTGAAAAACACCAGGTTCACCACCTCCGGGATGTCGATACCCGTGTCGAGCATATCGACCGAAACGGCGATCTGAAAGTCAGTTTTATCCTTGTCGCTAAACGCACCGATCAGCCCGTCGGCATCATTCACCGAGTAGTCGATGAGGTGGCAAAATTGGCCTCTGTAGGCTGGAAAAAGGGCATTGAACCGATCCACGATGTATTTGGCGTGGTCGTGGTTACGGGCAAAAATGATGGTTTTGCCCAGCCGGTCGCCACCTTCTACTTTCAGGCCGCGCTGCATGAGGTGTTCCAGCACCCGGTCTACGGTGTTCTGGTTGAAGAGCCATTTGTTGAGGTCTCAGCCTCAACGGCGTCGGGCATCAGGCCGCTGCCATCGTCGAAGGTGTCTTCGTACTGGGCTTTTTCGGCATCGGGCAGGTCATCGTAGCGGATGCCGCTGCTCAAAAATTTCAGCGGCACCGTTACACCTCTGTAGGGCACGAGGTACTTTTTAGCCACGGCTTCGGCCAGCGGAAAATTAAACGTCGGCTCGTGCTGCGGCAGGTCGAAAAAAGTAAACGTGTCGCGGTCGGTGTCGTCTTTGGGGGTGGCCGTTAGCCCCACCAGCAGGGCATCGAAGTAATCGAAAATAGCCCCGTATTTTTTGTAGATGCTGCGGTGGGCCTCGTCGATGATGACCAGATCGAAATAGCCGATGCTCAGTTCGCGTTCGCCATTTTTCCAGCCCGCATCGATCCGGTTGATGATGGTCTGGTAGGTCAAAAACACCACCTGCGCCGCTCCTAACTCATTGTTTTCGACCAGGTTAACGCCAGTCAGGCTGGGTTTGTGAATCTTGAAATTGGCATATGCCTGCCTCACCAGCGCCCGGCGGTCGGCCAGAAAAAGTACGCGTTTCACCCAGCCCCGGCTCATCATGGCATCGACGAGGGCAATGGCGGTACGTGTTTTGCCGCTGCCGGTGGCCATCACCAGCAGGGCCTTGCGGTGGGCTTCGCCAAAGCGTTCGCCCACGGCAGAGATGGCCTTTTTTTGGAACGGGTACGAGGCAATCTGTGTGTTTACGTCGTTGTTGCCAAAGGGCAAAGCGCCCGTGCGCCGGGCCACCATCCGGGCCAGTTCGTCGGGGCGGTGAATACCCTGCACCGTCCGGGGCGGGTAGCGGAGGTCGTCCCAGCAGTGGGTGGTGTAGCCGTTGCTGTAATACATCACGGGCCGCCGACCGTAGCGTTTTTCCAGCGCGGCGGCATAACGCCGGGCCTGATCTTTTCCCTCGTCGGCACTGCGGGTGGTGCGTTTGGCCTCGACCACGGCCAACGGCAGGCCGTCGGCCCCCCACAGTACATAGTCGGCAATGTCAGCCGGATTTATGCGCTCCTCTACGGTATACAAACCGGCCCGGTTGGTGCCGACAGCCCGATACCAGCCCGCTTCGCGCAGCAGTTGATCGATGAACAGTTGGCGGGTTTCGGCCTCCGTCAGCACACCTATGTAGGTGCGAACGGGGGCGTTACGAACCTCCAGTTCGGCCCTTATGGCGGCTAACTCCGCCTCTTTGGCCGTCAGCAACTGCGCCGTTTGCACCACAATGGCCTGTTTCTGAGCCAGTTCGTTTTTGGCCGTCTCCAGTTCGGCGCGTTCGGTAGCCGACAGGGGTTGCGGCAGGGGCATCAGCGCCGCCGGGTCGAAGGCCGTGGGCAACTCGTCGGGTTCCACAAACAGCCGCCCCACCGCCACAGCATAGCCAAACAACACCTTCACCAAACTCACCGCCGACGTACTGTCGAACATGGCAGTACCATCGTGCGCCGCCTGGTTACCTGCCTTCTTGAGCACATGAAGCTGACTCATTAATTCCCTGGAAAACAGACCCTTAAACGCTGCCGGACGCAACAAATCGTTCAGGTTCACCTGCTCATCGGTGGGGAAGGCGTCGGCCAGGCGCGGGTCGTGGGCATACTGCCAGCGCACGAGTTGCTCCAGGGCTTTGCGGCCATAAAACGCCGACGTTTCGGGGTCGGTGTGGGCATAGGTTTCGGCCTTGCGGGCCGTGGCCACAAACGCCGGGGCCTCTGCATCAAGAAAAGTTTGTCATTGTTGGCACGTTGGTAAGCTAAACAAACGCTGCTGCATAAGCCCTACTGACATGCTCTACTGGCTAAGCTGGCGTGGGGTTGCCTGGGGGACGAAAAGCACGCGGATCAATGATTGGTAATATAACCGGATGCAGATACGAATTGGCGAAATACGTATGCAGTATGCCCCGCGTTGTTGAAATCGACAGCG
Organism: Cytophagales bacterium; assembly: GCA_038230755.1. Lineage (GTDB taxonomy): Bacteria > Bacteroidota > Bacteroidia > Cytophagales > Spirosomataceae > Fibrella. Next base: position 44,487 of record JBBRMP010000006.1, read on the forward strand.
ATATAAACATGTCGAGTACTGCGTCATCAAGCGTAACCTCTTCTGTCGCTTTATCGAATTGGATAGTACCCAACGTGGCAAACGTACAGCAGGTACGTAGCTCACCAATTGACTTATTGGTTTGCGCAGCCAAAAACTGGATATCTAATTCAACCTGTGCTTGTTCCTGCTCCTGTTGGAACCGATAGGTAAGGCTGATCGAAAAGCCAAAGGCTGGCTTCGCTTCGGTGGGTAACAGGGGATCTAACCGGTGATGCAGGACCTCGATACCTGTAAAGGCCACATTTGCTGTCACTTCGTTATCGGGCATAATCAATTAAGCGATATGGTCTGAGGCACAAATAATGTTGTCTGAAAACTGTCAGATATGCCCACACTCATGTGGTTGCAATGAGCCTGAACAGGCTCTGAGGCCGGAAAAAACGCCGCAAAGTGATGTTCCTTCATCTGAACTTTTGATGGGGCTGCCTTGAACGCGTATGGATTCTCCGTTGGTTGCCCGGCCAATGGATGACCAGCGGGGTAGACGCTATCGACAACCAGCAACTGAACCCCCAACGCTTCCTCAATGTCAGAGAGCGTATCAATAGTGAAATTCTGCGTACCGCTCAGCCAGCGCGTAACGACTGATGGCTGTTGATTCATGCGGGCGGCAAACTCACTTTTGCTCCAGCCCTTCGCGGTCAGAGCGTCGGCAATGCGCACGGCAAGGGCCATCTGCTTGTAAACGCGGGCACGTTCCTGTGGTGAAACGCTGGCCAGTATTTGCCGACTCAGTTCACCACGATTTCTTTTTCCTGATTCCATATGTGTAAGTAGATGATTGCCTGCCCGCTACCGGAAGGCTCTTTGTCAGTATAGCCTGCTTTTACAGACTATTCGTCAGCATCTGTACCTAATTCCAGTTGGCCCTCCAGGTAATTGCCATCAAACCAGATTGTTTTGTCACGTATTGCCTGATTAATGAGAAGTGACAATGCACGTAGCAAATAATTTTCATCCTCCAGTTTCGGTATCTCCTGCAAAGCCCGCACCTTTTTTCCATCTTTCTCTTTTGGCTTCGGCCCGCCACCACCTACGATGAGGGTTGTTGCACCAAACTTGATGCAGTAGAGCCGGAGGTTTTTACCCGGCAAATCGACCAGAGCAATCAGGCCATCGCTGGCCCAACGGGCCCCTTCATTGGGCGTAAAGAGGCCTTCTCTAATGCCCAATGCCGCAAGGTCTCTAGCCGAACTTCCAGTTCAGCTATTTCAGTAGGGTAGGCTTCACGGTACTCGGTCAGAAAAAGATCATACAACGTGTCGTTTTCACCATCAAGTGCGATGCTGTAAATAGCGGCACCCCGGCCTGTAAACTCCGTTAATTCAACCAGCTTAAAGCGTTTATACTGTTTCACAACGGGTTTGAGGCTACAAAGTTAAAGCAAGTTAAGTGCCAGTTTTACTTATAAGTAAAATTTCGCTTAAGCGGTTCACAGTCAGACAGGTTATTGGCTGGGTATGTTGCCAACCAGGCTTGGCAGACCAGGTACGTACCTGGCCACACCCGCAAATCATGCCCCGAAACAATCCTGTAATAACCGGCTGAACAACCCCTCTGATGCCGTCATCTGCTGCCGCACCACCGCTTTCTGCCCCTCGATCTGCCCAATCAATTCGGCAAATTTTGTTTGTAATTCGAGGGGAGGAACAATTATGGGCATACTTTTTAATTTTATTCCAGTTAGGTGTGCAATCGTAGCTACAGTAATATAATCTTTGAAACCATCACGGCCCGACAGCATCCACATCAAGAACTGAACAAACTCAGGTAAAGCTTTTGCGGGATCAAGTCTAACACGATGAATCGCTTTCTGGAAATAACATTCCTTTAATTGATCTCTCCAGATTGCAGAACGGCCAACTTCTCCACCTTCGCAAATGAGTAAATCGCCATTTTTTAGCTCAAATTCTCTTTGATCTTTATTACTAAAATCCATTTCTAATAATTTTTCTAATTTGAATTTACCCCATTGAACATTAGAGTTTCCTAAATAAGGAAATGATCTAGTTCCTGTCTGGTGTTTTGCATCAAGCATTTTCCCTAAGCGAGATTCACCAATTGCACCGAAAGATAATTTCTCCCATCCTTTTTCATTGGCAACGGGGTCGCCGAACATATCGAGGAAGAGGCTTTGGGCGAGGGAATCATAGTGGGCGAGCAGCAGACGGTCTTTTTGGCGCAACGAATCGGCCCGGTCCAGCAGGGCCGCAATCCGGCGTTGTTCGGGTAATGGGGGGAGGGGGAATGTGATATTTACCAGATCATTACGTGTAACACCTTTTATTGTAGCTCCCCGACTTATGTCTTTAAACCGACCTACACCTAATGACAAAGCGTACACTAAATAATTTCTATCAATAATTGGCTTCAATACTAACCCCTGCAAATCTTGGCTGAAAGCTAAATCTTCCTGATTTACAAGAATTTTACCTAAACCTACTCTTGTCACAACTAAAATATTACCAGCAGGTAAAATATCTACTCAGCTTTCTCTGTCAAAAATTTACGTGGAAGGGCTGTGTAGTGATCTTTAATATCCGCGCTCGTTATCCAGGGAATATTGCCATTCCAATAATCTTCCCTCTCAGTAGATGGCGTTCCACCACTCAGAATTTTCTCACACACATCGCCGAGTTTAACAGTTTTCATCATGGGTTGGTATTGTTTTTTCAGGTTGTAGGGGCACATATTTGTGTCCTTTGTGTCCCTGTTTTCATCATGGGCTGGTGTTTTATGTCCCTGTTTTCATTATGGGTTGGTATTTTTTTGTATTGATTGGGCCGGGGCCGTGGGGGCATAGTGTGGGGACACATACTTGTGTCCTACGCCGATTCCCATTCTGCATCGGCCTGTTGCTGTCGCATGATGGGGCACAAGTATGTGCCCCTACAACATGGCCTCCAGTGCTTGTAAATCGGCTTGCCGTTCGGTGTCGAGGGTTTTGATCCGAGCAATAATGTCGGCGGGGGTGTCGTAGGTTTTTTGTTCATAAACCACCTCGCGGTAGCGGTTGATGCTCAGGTCATAGGCGTTGGCCACAATGTCGGCCACAGGCACCATAAAACTCTGATCGGTGCGGAGGCGGGCGGCTTCGGCGGGCAGGTTGCGCCAGCGGGCAATGATGTCGGGAATATCGTTGCGTTGGGCCAGCGCCAGGGCGGGGCGGGCGGCGGGGTCGGCGGTTTGCAGGGCGTTTACCAGTTCGTCGAGTTGCGCAAATTTCTCAAAATCAGCGCCTTGCTGTTGCCGTTTATCATCGAGGCTGTAGCCGTCGGCCCGCATATCGTAGAACCAGACGTGGTCGGTACCGCCGCTGCCGGTTTTGGTGAAGATCAGCACGGCGGTACTCACCCCGGCATAGGGTTTGAAGACCCCGCCGGGCATCGAGATCACGGCTTGCAGGCGGTGGCGTTCCACCAGTTCGCGGCGGATTTGGCGGTGGGCTTTGCTGGAGCCAAACAGCACCCCGTCGGGCACGATCACGGCGGCGCGGCCCCCGGTGCGCAGCCCGCGCAGGATGAGGCCCAGAAACAGCAGTTCGGTTTTTTTGGTCTCCACCAACCGCACCAGGTCGGGCATGACGTGGGTAGCATCCAGCGACCCTTTAAACGGCGGATTAGCCAGCACCAGCGTGGCCACATCGTCGAAGCCTTCGTTGTTTTTGCTCAACGCGTCCACGTCGGCGAGGCCTTCGGGCTCGATGCCGTGGAGCAGCAAATTCATGGCCCCAATTCGGATCATGGTCGGGTCGAACTCCATACCCATCAGCAGGCGGTGGCGGAAGTGGTCCTGCACGTCGGGCCGCATGAGGTCCTGCCGGTGGGTCTGTTCTACAAATTCGCCCGCTGTCACCAGAAACCCCGCCGACCCCGCCGAGGGGTCGCAGATCACGTCGTCGGGGCGGGGAGCCATCATCGCCACAATCATCTTAATAATATGGCGTGGGGTACGAAACTGCCCATTCTGGCCCGCCGTGGCTATTTTCGAGAGCAAATATTCATACACGTCGCCTTTGGTGTCTTTGTCGCGCATGGCCACTTTATCGAGCAGGCCCACCACCTGCGCCAGCAGCCGGGGCGTAGGAATCATGAAGGTTGCGCCCTTCATGTAGCGCGAAAACGCCGAGGGCGGGGCCGTTTCGTCTGCAATACTCACCTCGTCGGCATCGCCCCCGGCCAGATCGGGGGCTGGTTTGGCGGGGGCATTGCCCAGGTTGCGGATAAAGTCGAACACACCGTTGGGCTGGGTGAAGAGCCGGAAGAGGGTATCGGGTTCGGCGTCTTTAAAGCGGCTCCAGCGCAGCGGGTACTGATCGGTCTGGAACAGGGGTTTGTCGAGCGGTGTGCCGAGCAGGTTGGCCTGGGCTTCCTTGGCCGTTTGCAGTTCATCAAGCCGCCGGATAAACAGCAGGTAGGTGAGTTGTTCGAGTACGGTGAGTGGGTTAGAGAGGCCCCCCGTCCAGAAGGCCGTCCATACTTTATCGATATCAGAACGTAGTTCGCCGGTTAGCATATTTTCAGTTTAGAGTTTTCAGTTTTCAGTTTAGAGTTTTCAGTTTAAAGTTGCTTCAAGATCGAATGGGTTGAGCGCGAAGCAACTCTAAACTGAAAACTCTAAACTGAAAACTGAAAACAAACTTACACGTTGTCGGGCACTTCCGGCCCTGCATCCAGCAGCGAATCGGCTTCGTCTTCGGGGGTATCGAGGGCAAATGCCTCAAGGTCAGCCACGGCAGCACCGGCAATTGTTTTCACCGACCCGTAGAAACAGGCGGTATTGTCGAGCACGGCATCGAGGTGTTTTTCGCGCATGGCCCAGATACGTTTCATGGCCCGTTTTTCCTGGTCCAGCCCGTCGCGCAGGTGCTGAAATGCCCGCATAATGCCCTCCACACAATGCCTGAACTCGGTGCCGGTGAGGTAGGTATAGAGCAACTGCATTTTTTCGCCCTGATTCACCTGCGCCCCCTGCACCTCGGCCACCCGCAGCAACTGATGCCGCAAGGCAAAGGCCAGCGCACGGACATGGGCAAACGAGCATACCCACACCCCGTTGATGAACGCAAACTGCGGGCAGTCTTTGGGCATGGTCTCGGTCACGAGCACGGCAATGTCGCCTTTGTGGGCCTGTACGTCGGCGCGGAGCTTATCGATCCAGGTGTGGCTGAACGTTTTGGTGCGTTTGCTCTCGTAGATGATGCGCCCACAGGTGCGGACGTGTTCGTCGCGCACGGTCTGAATCACGTCGGCCCCGTTGATACCCTTACCCACTTCGTCAATTTGATCGAAGGGGAATGCCTCACGGAGGATCCGTTCCAGGGCCAGTTCCTGCACCTCGCCCTGCATCTGCTGCGATTTTTGTTCCAGTTGCTGTTTCATACCGGCCAATTGGCCCGTCAGGCTCTGGATAAGCAGGTGCTGCTCGTCGGTTTTCAGGTGGTTTTCGCCCTGTGCTTTCTGGAAAGCACGGGCCTCGATCTCGGCGCGTTCGGCCTGTAGCTGTTTGGCGGTGGCCAGTTTCAGGGCGGCTTTGTCTACCTCCAGTTGGCGGGTGGCGCGGCGCAGGTCGAGTTCACCCTGTTGGAGGGTCTGAATCTGCTTTGTTTTTTCGTCGAGTTCGGTATTGAGGCTGTCGAGGGCGGTTTGCTGTTCCAGCCGGGCCTTCTGCCGAAGTTTGGTTTCCAGTTGCGTTATCTGGCTAGCCACGGCTTTTTGCACGGCCTCGTCGTGCTGCTGGGTTTTGGCGACCAGGTCTTTCTGCTGCTGTTTCAGAACCTGTTCGCGCTGGGCGAGGGCCGTTTTTTCGTCGGCGTAGAGCGTGTTGTATTTCCGGGCCAGTTGTTTTTCTACATGGTTCGTAAACGATGCATCGAGGTTAATGGGCTGCTGGCAGTGGGGGCAGGCAAGGGCGGGGGCGGCAGTGGTCATGGCAGTCATAGCGGTATGGGGGTTAAGCGTTCTCCTACCCTATTGCCAACGCCGTGCCAGTGCCAAATAGGGCTTATTCAGGTTGTTTTTGACTTATTTATTTGTCAAATGTGTATTTTTATTATCAATTGTTGATAAGTTTATATCATGAAAATTCTCATCTCGTGGTACGCCTACACGCATGATTTCAGGGACGGAGCCGTTTCTGACACCAGCCCGACGTTGGAATTTCACCGGCACTTTTTCGACCATGACCGCCACATCATCCTGTCGAGTGCCACTGCCGACGATACCCGGCTCGACCTGATCGTGAACCGGCTCAAGCACGATTTCCCCGACCGCGCCAGTGGCATCGACCCGCGTTATATGGACATCCGCAACGACGAACTGATTATGCCGGGGGCCATAAAACCCAAAATCGAGGCGTTGCTCCAGTCGTTTGCCGACGCAGAAATAGACTTGTTTATCTCGCCCGGCACCCCCGCCATGCAGGTGGCGTGGTATCTCTGCCACGAGTCGATGGGGCTACAAACGCGGTTGCTACAAACCGTTGAGGCGCGGCTAAACAAGGGCGAACCCAGGTTGGTTGTGACCCAGCTATCGCAGTCGCCAGAACCTGTTTCGGTATTGATCCGCGAACAGTTAACCAGTTCAAATTCAGAAGACTACCTCATCACCAATGCACTGAAGCCCGTTTATGCCCGCGCCGACAAAGTGGCCCAGACCGACCGCGTAACCTGCCTCATCTGCGGGGCCAGCGGCACGGGCAAAGAGCATTTGGCGCAGTATATGCATCGGCAGTCGGCGCGGGCGGGTCGGCCTTTTGTGGCCGTCAACTGCGCCGCGCTGGGCAACGAACTCCTCGAATCGCGGTTGTTTGGGTACGTGAAAGGGGCCTTCACGGGGGCCGTCAACAACCAAACGGGTTTCTTCGACGAGGCCAACGGCGGCACCCTGTTTCTGGACGAAATCGGCGACATCACGCCCTATATGCAACAGAGCCTGCTGCGGGTGGTGCAATCGGGCGAGTTTATGCCCGTGGGGGCCACCACGCCCCGCCACGTGGACGTGCGCATCATCGCCGCCTCGCACCGCAACCTGCGCCAACGCTGCGCCGACGAGCAGTTTCGCTGGGATTTGTACTACCGCCTCGCCACCACCGAACTAACTTTACCCACGCTGGCCGAACGCGGTCAGGCCGAAAAACGCCAGCTAGTCAACTTTTTTCTGAAGGCAAAGCAAGCTGTTTTTCGCCGCAAAAAGAGCCTCACCATCAGCCCGGCGGCCTGGGCATACATTGATGCTTACCTGTTTCCGGGCAACGTGCGCGAGCTGGAAAACCTGATCGAATCGCTCTATGTCTTTGCTTCCGAAACGGTTATGCCCACCGACCTGCCCGATTGGCTCCGAAACCCGGCCAGCATCACCGCCACCTTTGACTGGCGGCAGCACGAAAAACAGCTCATAGAGCAAGCATTGGTCTACTTTGGGCAAAACAAGACCAAAACCTATCAGTCGCTAGGATATGGCTCGGTCAACACGCTGATTAAGAAAATGGCGGAATATGGGGTGGGATGATGTAGAATGAATGGTGTAGCATATAAAATGGCTTCGCGCTCAACCCAGTCGAGCGCGAAGCCATTTTATATGCTACACCATTCATTCTACATCATCATCCCTCCACCTTCACCCCTTTCCAAAAGGCCAGGTAGCCTTTGATGTTCTCGGCGGCGGGTTTTGGGTTGGGGTAATACCAGGCCGCATCAGGGTTGGTTTTGCCGTCTACGGTCAGTGAATGGTACGAGGCCAGCCCTTTCCAGGGGCAGGTTGTGTGGGTGCTGCTGTCGGTAAGGTATTCAGCCTTCACCGAGTCTTTTGGGAAATAATGGTTATTCTCCACAACCACCGTATTGTCACTTTCGGCAATGGTTTGCCCGTTCCAGATCGCTTTCATACGGGCTATAACCAGTTGAGCGCGGAAAGGGTTAATACAAACAGGTGCTTTATGGAATAGGCGTGGCAGCGGCATCAATACGGTAGCTATCTTGTTTAGCCGTAAAGCATCCCGCGTATGTTTTTCAAACGGTTCCGACGACCCCGCCCCACCGCTGATGCCGACTTCGTGTTGGACTATAAGGCTACGGGTAATCTGGACGTGCTGGGTGAACTTTACGAACGTCACATCGACCTCGTCTACGCCGTTTGTTTCAAATACCTGCGCGACGAAGCTGACAGCAAAGACGCGGTGATGCAGTTGTTCGAGCAACTGATTGTGGACCTGCGGCGGCACGAGGTGACCAACTTCAAAAGCTGGCTGCACTCAGTGGCGCGCAACTATTGCCTCATGCACCTGCGCAAACAGCGGGTGCGGGTGGGCGACGGTGACACGGACCTGATCGATGATGACCGGCCCACCCACGAAGCCCTTGCGGTATGGTCTGACGCGGCCCGGTCCGACGAGGACGAAGCGGCGCTGGACGTGGAGCGGCACCTGGCACAACTACCCGCTGCATTGGGCCAACTACCCGAATCGCAGCGCATTTGCATCGACCTGTTTTATTTGCAACAGAAAAGCTACGCCGACGTGGCCGACATGACCGGCTACGAGTTGAAACAGGTGAAAAGCTACCTTCAGAATGGACGTCGTAACCTGAAACTGACCTTACAGAAATGAGTTATTCAGCGTATAATCACCCGCTTACCCTCGACGAGCTTCGGGCCTATCAGGCCGGTACGCTCAGCGCGGCTGAGCAGCACCGTGTCGAGCGCTTACTCCTCGAAAGCCCACTCTACGCCGATGCGCTGGAGGGGCTGGAGGCCATTCAGCAGGCGGGGAGCGGTCTGCAACGCCAAACAAGAAGCCTGCACGTAGCCCTTGAACGTCGTATTCACGAAGCCGCCACCCCCCGCCGACTGATGCCGCTGTGGGTTACGAGTCTGGCTGCGTCGGTGCTGCTAGTGCTGAGCGTGTCGTTCTACCTGATCTATACGTTTAATCCGGCTACTAAAACAGCTCAAAAAGGTGGAATCCCGTCTATTACAAGTGTGATTCAGCCACCCGTTGAGCCAGGCACGGTGATATTGAATATCAAGGACTTAGGATCGGTAGAAACGCTTTTTTCAGCCAAAAAGTCAACACCGGCTGCTTTGCTAGCCAGAAAGTCGAGCCAGAAAACGGCGCATAGGCAGGGGGCAAAAAAGCGGGTTCAGCCAGCACCGGTAGTAGTTCAGTCTCAGGAAGTTGTAACCGCTTCTGCGGCCACGATGTCAACAGCTACATTACCCGCTGAACCTCATTTCTCGGCCACCCCCACCGAGGCCCAACAGGCCATCCTTCGCGTCCGCACCGTTAACCCGGAACGCGCTTTCACCGATTGGCCCCCAGCGGTGAAATTGTAGGAAAACTAGTTTCATTCATAAGCCGGTTTATACGCCACGGCATCGACCACGATTTTGGCGATGATTTCGCGCATGATCTCCGAGGTGCCCCCGGCAATGGTTCCGGCGCGGGCATCGCGGTAGGCGCGGCAAATGGGGTAGTCTTCCATGAAGCCGTAGCCCCCGAAAAATTGCAGACACGTGTCGATCACGCGCTTCTGCATCTCAGAGGTGTATAGCTTCGCCATCGAGCATTCTTTCACCACCACTTCGCCCTGCGTGAAGAGCCAGCAGGTGTGATGCACAAACTGCTTCGCCATCTCGATTTCGGTGGCCACGTCGGCAATTTTGTGGCGTATGGCCTGGAACTTGCCAATTTTCTTGCCGAAGGCTTCGCGCTCATTCAGGTAATCGAGCGTCCAGTCGAGGGCCACTTCGGCACCGGAGACGGCCATAATGGCGGCTACGAGGCGTTCGAGTTGCAGGCTTTCCATGAGGTAATAAAACCCCGAATTTTCCACACCAATGAGGTTTTCGACGGGTACGCGCACGTCATCGAACCGGATTTCGGCCGTGTCGGAACTGTGCCAGCCCATTTTGTTGAGCTTCGTGCGCGAAATACCGGGGCTGTCCAGATCCACCACGATCAGGCTCACGCCGTTGGCTCCGCCATCAGGGCGTGTCTTTACAGTCAGCGTGACAAAGTCGCCGTAGGTGCCGTTGCTGATGAATGTTTTGGCCCCGTTTACGATGTAATGATCACCATTCTTGATGGCCGTAGTGCGGATCGACGACACATCCGAGCCGGTATCAGGTTCGGAAATAGCCAGCGCGGCCACTTTTTGTCCGGCAATAGCGGGGGCTAAGTACTTCATTTTCAGGGCATCGGACCCCGCTTTGGCAATGTGGTTGATGGCCATGTATTCGTGTACGCTCACCGCCGTCACAAACCCGCCCATGCCGCACCGGGCTAATTCCTCCAGAAACACCACCGAAAACCAGAAATCTGCGTCTGACCCGCCATAGGCTTCGGCGTAGGGCAGGCCCAGGAAACCAAGCTCGCCCATGCGCTGAAATGCCGACAGTGGAATGCGGCGGGCCGTTTCCCAGGCTTCGGTATTGGGCACTACTTCTTTTTCAATGAATTGCCGGACGCTCTGTCGGAATAGGTCATGATCGTCGTTAAAATAGAGGGAGGGCCGTTTCATACAGGTTTGCTTGTTGAATACAATTTTTTCGTTGACGAAGTCAATATGTAAAAGTAGCCATTCAGGGCCGTTCACGAAAACAATGGACGCTGGTGAAACAAACGGAATACAGCGCCGTTATGGGTTCAGTAAATCAACTTCAAATCGTTATAATTTGTCAATCAACCAAAATCGTCATACAGCCTCTATCTATCTATAAATGAGCTGATTACACTTTATTTGGTTGTTGGCGCAAAATGCATCCCATCTTTTTATGCAAAACGCACGTTACACCTTTCTTTTCGCCATTCTCCTTTTCGCCCAAACCGTTAGCTTCGGTCAGTCACGCCAACGCTGGAGTTTCGGCCCCCGCGCCGGGCTCAACCTGACCAACTTTGTGGGCAGCGATTTTCAAAATGTTAAGCAGTCGTTATTACCCGGCTTATCGGCCGGTTTAGGTGTTGTCTACAGCGATATCAGCCGGTTTGGCTTTGGCGTAGATGTGCTTTATTCACAGCGAGGCACTCAGTATAAAGATTTTCCTAATACGGGTAACGATTACGTCATCCGGTTAAATTACTTGGAGGCACCCATCACCGGTCGGTATTACCTAACGCGTGGCGGCAACTTTCGACCGAATATTTATCTGGGAGCGGTACCCGCGCTCTTGTTGAAGGCGAAGGGTGACGTAGATCCGTCAAGCGGCACAAATTACGTTTCCCTTGACAATGTATATCGTACTGCTGACCTTGGCCTTACCGGCGGTATTCAATTAAACTGGGGCACCGGTGATCGGCAGCACTTTACTATCGATGCCCGCTATACGCATGGTATCACCAATATTGGAACGGTAGCTAATGACATTCGTAATCAGATGATTACCGTTGGCTTAGGCTATAATTTCGGCATTGGCCGCGAGTACCGCCCCGGCGACCGCAAATTGCCGATCCGGGCACGGTAGTGGGATTGGGAATGTCTAACGGAGCGTTGCTCCGTTCGTTCGCGCCAGCCTAACGGAGCAACGCTCCGTTGGACACAGCCAAAAATCTTAAATCACCTTCATTGCCAGCTTCACGACGGCTTCCAGCACCGTGGGGCTGGCATTTGTTTTACCCAGCACCCACAACCCCAATAGCTGATTCATCAGGAACGGAACCACCTCATTAACAGGCAGTTTAGCGGGTAACTCACCCGTCGTTTTACCCGTTGTCAGGATCGTGTGCAGCATGAGGCGAAGTACCTCATTATCGTCATTCACAATGATTGCTACGTCGGCATAGTGGGGTAGCATTTCCAGTGTAGCGTTAGTAATGAAGCAGCCTTTCTGGTCGCTGTCTTCCAAAATTTCCTGAAGTACCCGGTCAAGTATGACCCGAATTTTGGCGCGGGCGGTATCGGCTCCGGCAATAGCCTCGGCCATTTCGGCGGTATTCAGGTCACAATAATGCGCCAACGCCAGTTTGTAGAGCGTGTGTTTGTCGGCGAACGTATCGTACAAACTGGCCCGGTTGATGCCCATCGCATCGACCAGATCCTGCATAGAGGTCTGGTGATACCCCTTTCGCCAAAAGGTCTCCATGGCCGCTTGAAGGGCATCCTGTTCCGCAAATGCTTTAGGTCGGGACATATGGTCAGTTAGAGAGTTTTCAGTTTAAAGGGTTTTCAGTTGGGTGGGCGCCCCGGGGGTGGGGGCAGCCCACGGAAAACCCGTGTAAAGGGAAACAGTCAAACTGACCAATTGTCCCGGACATAATGAATTGGGGAACAGGGG
>JBBRMP010000007.1:0-55998 GCA_038230755.1 Cytophagales bacterium
GATCACGAAACTGTCGAAGTCGTTGTAGTGCGTTTCGATGGCTTGTGCCAGCCGCACCCACACCGCCGGTTTCATATCCGACGAATCAATGATGGGGTCGAGCGTGATGAGCGACACGTCGAAGTCGAGCCGCTGAATTTCGGGTACGCGGTCCATCACCTGACTGAAATCGAAGGGCCGCAGTTGCCCCGCTTTATCGGGTCCGGCGCGGTAATCGTAGACCATGCCGAGCGTGCCACCGGTATAAATCACCAGCACCGCCCCCACGGGATTTTCAGCTTTGTTAAGTTGGAACATGAAGGAAAATTAAGAATTGGGAATTAAGAATTAAGAATGGTTTCGCTCGACAAGTACACCAGATCGCAACGTCATTCTTAATTCTTAATTCTTAATTGATCGGCATTCCGCGTCGTCACCTCGGCTACTTCTTCAATACTTTTTCCAGTGATTTCGGCGAGGCGGGCGGCGACGTAGGGAACGTAGGCGGGTTCGTTGCGTTTGCCGCGAAACGGCACTGGTGCGAGGTAGGGCGCGTCGGTTTCCAGCACCAGATGGTCCAGCCCGATGTGGGAAATGACCTTGTCTAAACCCCCATTTTTGTAGGTCGAAACCCCACCGATGCCCAGCATAAAGCCCATGTCGATGGCGCGGCGGGCTTCGTCGAGGGTACCGACAAAACAATGAAATATGCCTCTGATGCCACTTTTGGGGGCGGGTAGGTTCAGTTTCTCGATCAGGTCAGCGGCTTCCATCATGGCGTTGCGTTCGTGGCCCGACCGGGTGTGGAGCGATACGAACATACCCCGGCTGGCGGCCCAGCGCAGTTGCGTGTCAAAGGCCATAAACTGCTGGGGTACGTGGGTCATGTCCCAATAAAAATCCAGCCCGATCTCGCCCACGGCCAGAAAACTATGGGCGTTTAACTGGCTCTCCACGAAGGCCAGTTCGGTATCAACGGTTTCGCCCACGTAGGTTGGGTGGAGGCCCATCATGGGGCGGCATTGGTCGGGGTATTGGGTGGCGAGGGCCATCATGCCGGGCACGGTTTCGGCGGCGCAGTTGGGCATCCAGATTTCCGAGATGCCCGCCGCAAAGGCCCGTTGCAGCATATCGTCGCGGGAGCCGATGGGTTGGGCATCTATGATTCGGTCGGCGTCAAATTTATCGTCGTAAACGTGCGCGTGGGTGTCGATGAAGGTGAACATGGGGGCGAAAGTAGTCTATGCCGAAGTAGTACTGCTAACTGTACCGCCGTCCCTTCCACCGAACGCCCCCCGGCAAGACGTAATACACCATACACACAATCCCCGAAATAACTTGGTACGGTTCGAACAGCAGCATGTCGGGCCAACGACGTTGTTGGTTGGTGCGGCGGAGGGTCCAGAACAGAATGGTGGTCTGGAAAAGTAGTTTGCCGAGGTAAATCAGCGTAGCTAGTTTGGGGGTGAAAAAGGCCAATATGAGCAGGAAAGGCACGAGTAGGTACTGAAACAGCACACCACTAAGTAGCATCGGTGGCAGCGCAAAGGCCCCGTGCATCCAGCGTTTGCGCTGTTGCAGAAAGGCGCCCACGGTGGGCGCGGGCAGGGTTTCGGCCAGCACGTCGGGGCGGAGGCGGTGTCCGAAGGCATAGCCTTTCGCCACGATGGCCTGAAACAGCGTATAATCTTCGACCACCGAAAACGGCAGGCCGTCGAAGCCACCCACCGCATCGTAAGCTGTTCGGCGGAGGGCCATATTGTTGCCGGAGCCGGTGAGGGGCCATTTTAGGGTTGTGGCCAGCTCGATTAGTCCGAACGCCAGCAGCCAGTCCAGCGCCTGTAACCGCGCGAAGATTGACCCGCCCACCACGAGCGTGGTGCCCGTGACGATACCTGTTTCCGGGTTAAATTCGGCCAGCATATCCGCTAGCCAGGTGGACGGCACGCGCACATCGGCGTCGGTGATGAAAAGAAATTCGCCGGTGGCCTGGCGGGCTAGTTCGGCCAGTACGCGGGCCTTGCCATTCAGGCGTGTGGTGTCGCCGGGGGGAATGTCGATGAGCCGAAAATGGGGTTTGTCGGCAATGAAATCGGTCACAAGTCGGGCCGTTTCGTCGGTGGAGTCATCGTTGCCGATCAGGACTTCGTAACCATCAAATGGGCTATTCGACGCTGCCAAGGCCAATAAACAGTCTCCGATGGTGTCGGCTTCGTCACGCGCGGCCACCAGCACCGATACCCGTGGCCGGTCAGGCATAGTGCGGGAGGGTGATGAACCGGTTGCTGTTTCTTTTGGTCGGCAACGCCCGGAATTGATACCCCTGCGCTGCAAAATGGGCCAGGTAACGGGGTAGTACATACTGCAAAGTCGGCCATGCTTTCAGGCTGTCGTGAAAGACCACAATAGACCCCGGCTCGGTGTATTGAATGCTCTTTTGCAACACCGTTTCGGGCCGCAAACTCTGGTCGAAATCGCCGGTGAGCACGTCCCACATCACCACCGAAAACTCATTTTGAATACCCGCCGCCTGACTCTTGTTGATACGCCCATACGGTGGCCGAAACAGGGGCGTGGGCACGTTCATCTGCCGTTCGCACTTGCGGATGTTGGCCCAGTAGACCTCGTCGTGGGTTTTCCAGCCGTTGAGGTGGTTGAAGGTGTGGTTGCCCACCATGTGCCCCGCCTCGATGACCTTGTAAAACACGTCGCGGTATTTGCGCACATTGTCGCCGATGCAGAAAAACGTGGCCTGTGCGGCGTATTCCTCCAATAAGCCAAGCACAAACTCGGTCACGCCCGGAATCGGTCCATCGTCGAAGGTGAGGTAGATGGTCGATTCCTGCCCCTCGGCCACGGGCATCCGCCACCAGAAATCGGGGTAAACGGTGCGAAACAGGAAGTTTGATTTATGCAGGAAAAGAGCCATGAGTGGGGTAAATCAATACAGTTTCCGTCCCTTCCAGACAAACCCCCTGCGCTGGGCGGCGAGGCCGAAAAAGACGACGTAAAACGGGTATACCCATTGGGTAAGCGGAATCCAGAACAGTGCATTTCGCTTGCGCAGAAAGAGGAGTACCGCGCCCAAAAATAAGGCTTCGGGCACCCATTTCAACACCATGATACCCAGCACGGCGTTGGCCGGAAAGTAGCCCAGCAGTCCACTTGCTAACGCGGCAACCGGGGTCAGATTACACAGAAACACAAACACCGCCAGCACCGTTGGAAACAGCGACGAATAGGCCCGCCACTTGCCCGCCCATCGCTTGCGTTGCTGATAAAATGCCCCTAGTGACTGGTGCGGCCCTGTTTCAACAATTGCGTCGGGGTGTTTCAGGAACCGCACCCCGCCCGGAAATTTGGCCGCAATCTTGTGCATCAGTAATTCATCGTCGCCGGACGCTACCTGATCGATGCCCGCAAAAGCGCCTACTTCGTGGAAAACCGATTTGGCATAGCAAAGGTTAGCGCCGTTGCACATGGTGGGGTTGCCCAGCGCCATCGTGGCTGCCCCCGCGCCAATCAGGCTGGCAAATTCCACCGTTTGCAACGAGCCAAAAACGGTGTGGTCGGTGGTGAACGTCACTGGCCCGCTGACGAGTCTGGCCCCCGTTTCGGCCTGAAAACGGGCCAGTAGCCCCAACCAGCGCGGCCCCACCCGACAGTCGCCGTCGGTAGTGACAATAAGCTGCCCCGCTGCCATGGCAATGCTCTGGGTGATGGCCCGTTTTTTGGGCGATGCCACCGCCGGGTCATCCTGTAACGACAACACCGTGAGGCGATACGGTGCTGTTTCGGCATACGCACGGGCCAGGGTTGCCGTTGCATCGGTCGAGGCATCATCGGCCACAATGACCTCGAAATCAAGGTAGTCCTGCTGGCTTAGGTCGGCCAGGAGGTGGGGTAGGTTGGCGGCTTCGTTGCGAACGGGAATGACCACCGTGATGCTGGGGAGCAACCCATTTTTGACCGGACTGGCCGCGAAAATGGGCAGTCGTAACCACGTTTGCCAGAGCAGTAAGGTCATGGCAGCGTAGGCAAAGGCCAGCACCCAGAGAATCCAGATCATGGGGACAAGATAGACCCAGATGCTTCATTTTCCCGCTGAATCAATGTTTTCGGGAGTTGTCTATGTTTCTATGGTTCAACTGGGGTATCATAAAACAAACCCCGTTTATGCAAGCGCAACAAACCGCAGGCCTCAAAGCGCAGGAGCTTGACCTCCTCCGCGACAAGATTAAAGACATCCGCATCACGATGATGACCACGTTGGAAAAAGACGGCGATATGCACACCCGCCCAATGGCCACCCACGAGATGGACCCCGACGGCACGATATGGTTCTTCACATATGATGATTCGCATAAAATCGACGAAATCAGGGGCAGCAATAATGTGGCTCTTGGCTACGCTGACCCCGGTTCCGAAGCGTACGTGTCGGTGCAGGGCCGCGCTGAAATTGTGAAAGACAGAGCTAAAATCGATCAGCTTTGGGACGATTTTCTGAAGACGTGGTTTCCCGGTGGCAAAGAAGACCCACGCATTTGTCTGGTGAAAGTAACCCCCCACGGCGGCGAATATTGGGACCGCCCCGGTGGGAAAATGATGAAGCTATTTGAAATGGCGAAAGGTGCCCTCACCGGCGACCAGGACAAAACGGGCCGCAACGAAAAGTTTGGCGATGAGCCAAAATGACCGTTAAATCAATTTATAGTAAGTAACGTTGTTTCATGGCGCTTGATTTTTCTATAAAGATAGAAAAATCAAGCGCCATGAAACAACGTTACTTACTAATGGTAATTTTGGTAGTTATATCTACTCATCTGAATGGCTTTTGTCAGATGTTGCCGAACCAGAGTATAGACAATAACAACCAGAAAAAAGGTCAGTTTTTTGGCTTTTCATTATTTATACCTGCAAAAAAGCCATTGGTTCTCCTCAAGAACATCTTTTCGAAGAAAAGAGTACTCAAAAGAGATGATATTGACAACAAACCACACGTAGTCGATGGCCCTTTACTCAATAGTAATTCTTGGAGTTACAATTTTGACATCTCTGAGCCAGAAACAGGTTGGGCCTATAACCGCCCGGAGAATACAAGAAATCCCACAGGAGTAACTCAAAAAAAAGACAATGGTGGTGGCGGTGCGGGGGGCGGTTCTGTACACATTATTCCTGGCCTGCCTAGGTATATGGATAGGCAGATTACCTCGAGTGCTTGTGCGGTGTATGTACTAGCATACGCGCTGACTTACCTATGTAAAAATGGTAATGATATGACAGCAAATGTTAACAAGATCAATAACGATTATCATGACAAGTATTTAGCTTTCCCGCTGTTCGATGGTATTGACTCCGATAAACTTAAGCCGTTCATGGATAGTTACTTCAATTCAGGAAACCCTCAGGGAGAAGGCGTACGCGGTCAAACTGGGTATTTTATCAATCAGGGTAAGCCTGTACTGATCTATAACAGCGTAACAGCAACCGAAGGGCATGCCATGCTTGTGATTGGGTATGACGGAAATACAGGTGATTATATGGTACTTGACCCTGATACTGGGAAACTTACCCGAATGACGCCAGATCAAGTAAACAATTCATTAGGCATGTTTGCATTGTCATGCCTATAAGAGAAATTTTATGAACGATAAAAGATTGCGCTATTCTTTGATTTTCCTTATCACGTTCGTGACACTTTTGTTCACAAATAAACTTTCATATGCACAAATACGATTGCCTAAGTATGTAGTGATGCCAGATGGTCACCGGATTAGCAAGGATTCTGTTACGTTTTTGTATGGTAATGAAATGTTTCTTCTAGAGAAGACTGCCTATGACACTTGGTGTAAACAGTCAGTTCTGTTGCTCCAAAATCTTGAAATTGCGAAAGATATTTACCGCCGATCTACCCTTAATTATGCGATCAATTTCCCGAATGATACGGAGGGGATTTTTCAAAAATGGATGGAGGAGCTACGTTTAGCTGGAAGCCTGAATAAAAGCCAGACTGATTTAATACTGAAATTTGAGTCTACCCTAAAATATATAATCGCCAATGAATCAAAACATAAATTGACTACCCTAGATCAATTTGCAACAGAATTTTTACTAACCTGCTTACCGATTGAAACATATGGTCGTCTTCAATTTAATAAATACCGACAAATCAGGTGGTTAGAACATCAGGCTTCCAATCGTTTATACACTCACTTTAAAAAAGACTTGAATTTGGACGAGCCAAAAATTCAAGCTGAACTCAAATTACTTTTGACCAGGTAGACTTTCATTTGGCAAAATCACAAGCCTACTTTTGTACGTGGCCCACTTACGACTTTCTTTCACATACCACGCCCTTACTTAGTACCAAAACCCCAACCCCCACGGGCAGCAAAATGTTGATGAACCAAAGGGTAAGGGTGGCGGTGAGCAGGAGGGGGGCGAGCAGGTGATAAGGCGCAAAGACCCAGAGCGCGGCGGCTTCACGAACGCCCAGGTCACTGAGCCAGTTGACAGCGGGCGTGATGGTTTTTACCAGAAAAATGACCCCAACGCCCGCCGCCAATGCCAGCGCAGGCAGTTCGATGCCATAGAGCCGAAAGGCGCAGTAGAGTTGCGCCGAAAAAACGAGGTTTCGCAGTAGGGCTAACAAAAATGTAACGGCCATGTCGGCGTGGCTATACTGGCCAATAATGGCCCAATAGGCATTGTACTGGCCGACTTTGGGCCAGCGGACGGACCAGTTTACGAACTGGTTTCGGTAGATATTGAGTACCACACCCAACGCACTAAGTATTGCCAGCAATACCAACAGGGCTTGTCCACTGGGCGAATGGCGGGTGGGGAGTTGGGTCAGATGCACCGCCCAGGCTACGGCCCCAACCACTACGGCCACGTAGAACTGCATCCCGCCCGACACCAGTGCCGCCCCCACCGCTCCCGCCCGGTTTGGCGTCAACGCATTTCCTTCCGAAGCTGTTGTGCCGCGAATAGAAAGCACCCGCCCGGCGGTGTCGCCGAGGCCGGAGAGGGCCATGCCGAGCGACAGGCCCGCCAACACGCCGCCGAGGGCTTCGGTGAAGCGGAGCGGGGCCACGCGCCGGGCCAGCCACTGCCATTTCAGCGTTTCGAGCGTCCAGTTCAGGGGCGTTAATCCCAGTAAAATCAGCGCGTAGGGCGACGTCCAATCGGTGTGCTGAAGCTGCTTGCCGAGGGCACTCCAGTCTACCGATTGTTGGTTGAGTGTGTATCCGATGAAACCGAGAAGGCAGCAGAAAACGGCTATTTTGGCCCAGAAAGTGGTTTTTTTGGCTAGTCCGGGCATCGAATGCATTTGGATAACGTTACCTTGCGTACATGGCCCCGCAAAAAAACGTCCTCAAACCTGAAGTACCTGAGAAAATTATTCTTGGCGTTGACCCCGGCACCCGCATTGCGGGCTATGGTGTGATTTCGGTTCGGGCGGGGGTGATGCGGATGCTGCAATATGGAGTCATCAACCTCATCAAATATACCACCCACCAGCAGAAGCTCCAGAAACTGCACGAAACGATGTGCCGCCTCATCGAAGAGCATAAGCCCGACGAGATGGCTATCGAAGACCCGTTTTTCGGCAAAAACGTGCAGGTGATGCTCAAATTGGGCCGGGCGCAGGGCGTGGTGATGGCCGCTGCGCTGTCGCGGGGTATTCCCATTGTGGAATATGCCCCCCGCCGGGTGAAACAGTCCGTGACGGGCAACGGCAACGCCGCCAAAGAGCAGGTCTCACACATGGTGGGCCACTTGTTGAAAGTGGAATTGAACCCCGAATTTTTCGACGCTACCGATGCTCTCGCCATCGCCATCTGCCACCATTTTCACGAAAATGCCCTGCCCGTTCGGTCATCGAAATCGACCAAAAAAGGAGCATGGGGAGCGTTTGCGAGCGAAAATGCGGACCGGATCATGTAAAGGAATTTGCGATGTATTCCCGACGCCCCAGCGTCTTCACATCGTCCTCGCTCAACTGTAACTCGGTGGCTTTCAGGAGTTCCTGCACCTGTGCCACGCTGGTGCTGCTACCGATGGGGGCGGTGATGCCGGGCGCCTGCATGAGCCACGCCAGCGCCACCTGCGAGGGAGTCGCCTGATGCCGGGCCGCTACGTCGTCGAGGGCTTTCAGGATGGCAAAACCCTTATTGTTCAGGTATTTCTTGCCAATACCACCCCCGCGCGGACTTTTGGTTGAATCGGCTGCGGAGCGGTATTTACCCGTGAGAAAACCCGATGCCAAACCCGAATACGGAATGACGCCGATTTGGGCTTTCTGAATCACAGGCAGGTCTTTTTGCTCGAATTCGTCGTGGTCATATAGGTTATACAGGGGCTGAAAACTCTCGTAACGCGGCAGGCCGTTTCGGGCGGCGTCAAGAGCTTCCTGTAAGCGTTCCGGGCCAAAATTAGAGGCACCAATGGCCCGGATTTTACCTTCCTTTATCAGTTCGGCGTAGGCTTCCAGCGGCTCGGAAACGGGCCGTGTTTCGTCGTCTTTGTGCGACTGGTAGAGGTCGATATAGTCGGTCTGGAGGCGGCGTAACGAGTCTTCCACCGACTGCCGGATGTAGGCTTTTGCCAGTCCTTTTTTGCCGGGGGCTACTTCCATGCCCACTTTGGTCAGAATCAGTACGTCGTCGCGGCGGCCCCTGTTTTTAAGCCACTTGCCAATTACGGTTTCCGACTGTCCGCCGCCCTCATGGCCCGGCACCCACGCCGAATACACGTCGGCCGTGTCGATGGCGTTGCCACCCCCCGCCACGAAGGCATCGAGTACGGCGAATGATGTTCTCTCGTCGGCGGTCCAGCCGAATACGTTGCCGCCCAGTACGAGTGGGGCAATGCGCAGGCCCGAATGGCTCAGTTCACGATGTTGCATAGGTTGAGTTGTGAAGCGTTGTTGGCCCATCTCTGCTAGTCCAGTTCCTTTCTGTTAACCGAATAGCCAACTCAGTGTTTGTCAACATAGGCCTGAACAAGCCCCCAACAGCACCTGGCACACCGCTCTCTTTTAGGCATAACGTGAGGGTAGATTGCCGTTTTAACCGCCCTTATTGCAGTGATGCCATAAAACTCAACTTTTTGATCAATGATATTAGTCAACCGACTATCGTCTACACTATTGGTTATGACGCTGTTACTAGCCTGCCACGGTACTAGCATTGGTCAGGGAATGGGCGCTGCCCCCGGGCCATCAGTCAGGCCGGGCGCACTTGACTGGACAGTCATTGCCGACAGTAGTTCGGCGGTGCTGACTACCCAGTTTTACAACACCGAAGGCCATTATTTCAACGAGAATAACAGCGGCAGCACCAAGTTTAATTACTGGCCGCAGGCTCATGCGCTCGATGCCCTGGTGGACACTTGTGTGCGCACGAAAAATGCCCGTCTGAAAGCGCAGATGGACGATTGGTTCGTGGGGGTACCGATCAAAAACGGCAACACGTTTTTGAATAACTATTACGACGACATGCTCTGGAATGCCCTGGCCATGCTCCGGGCTTACGATGCCACGAAAGACAAAAAATGGCTCGATGCTACGCAGCTACTTTGGGACGATATCAAGCTGGGCTGGAACGACAATCTGGGCGGTGGCATTGCCTGGCAGAAGAAGCAACTGACCTACAAAAACACCCCGGCCAACGGTCCCGCCATTATTCTGGCCACCCGACTGTATCAGCACCTCCATCGCCAGACAGACCTTGACTGGGCCAAAAAGATCTATGACTGGGAGAAAACCAACCTAGTAGGCCCCACCACGGGTTTCGTTTATGACGGCAAAAATCGCCAGAACGATGGCAAACTCGACAACTGGAAATTTACCTACAACCAGGGCCTGATGATTGGCGCGGGGCTGGACATGTATCACGCTACCAAGTCAATAACCTACCTGGATGATGCCCGGAAAACGGCCGATTTCACCCTTGCTGACCCCTCACTGTCGCCAAATGGGTTGCTCAAGGCAGAAGGAAGTGGCGATGGTGGTTTGTTCAAAGCCATACTGGTCAGGTACTTAGCGTTGCTGGCCACCGAACGTGCCGTGCCTGCTGACAGCCGAAAGCGGTATATTAACTTTCTGACTACTAACGCCGAGACGCTCTGGCGTAACGGTACTCAAAAGCCCGCCGTCGTCTTCGGCCCCAACTGGAAGAGTCGCCCCATCGACGGAAAAACCGAATTGACCACCCAACTTAGCGGCACCATGCTGATGGAAGCCATGACGAGGATAAAATGAAGCGCCGAACATTCCTACACAACACTGCCCTGACCGCCGCGACGGTGGCATCGGGGCCACTTTCTTTCGCTGAAATAACGCCCAAAACGGCTGCCGATTTTCCGGTGGTGCGCGAAGCGGTTGGTAAACGCAACTTCCGGTCAGAGGCCGTGGAGCAGACCATTTTGGCCGTGAAAAAGGGCATCAACAACCCCGAAATGGCCTGGCTCTTCGAGAACTGTTTCCCCAACACCCTCGACACCACCGTTGACCATTCGATGGTCGATGGTAAGCCCGATACGTACGTGATTACGGGCGATATTGACGCCATGTGGCTCCGCGATTCGACGGCGCAGGTATGGCCGTATTTGCCGCTCATGAAAGGGGATAAACCACTCCAGCAGCTTGTGGCGGGGGTTATCCGACGGCAAGCACGGTGCATTCAGTACGATCCCTACGCCAACGCGTTCTACAAAGGCCAGACGAAAGTGGGCGAGTGGAAAGACGACGTGACCGACATGAAGCCCGGCCTCCACGAGCGCAAATGGGAGATCGACAGCCTCTGCTACCCCATCCGGCTGGCGTATTATTACTGGAAACAGACTGGAGACACGACGCCCCTCGACGCCAACTGGCAGGCGGCTATGCAGACCGTGATGAAGACCTTCCGCGAGCAGCAGCGCAAGACCGGCAAAGGACCCTACAAGTTTGAGCGCCGCACGGCCTGGGCTACCGACGGCGTACCGCTGGGCGGCTACGGCTACCCCGTCAAACCCAATGGCCTGATTTGCTCCATGTTCCGCCCCAGCGACGATGCCACGATCTACCCGTACCTGATTCCGTCGAATTTTTTCGCCGTGACGTCGCTCCGCCAAATGGCCGAACTGCTGAACGCGATCAAGGCCAACCCGACGCTGGCGGCCGATGCCACGGCGCTGGCCAACGAAGTAGACGCGGCCCTGAAGCAACACGCCACCACCACGCACCCCAAATTCGGGAAGGTGTACGCCTACGAAGTGAACGGCTACGGCTCCTATAACCTGATGGACGATGCCAACGTGCCGAGCCTGCTGGCGTTGCCGTATCTGGGCGCGATGTCGGCGAGCGACCCGACATACCAAAACACCCGAAAGATGCTCCTGAGCGACGAGAACCCTTTTTTCTTCAAAGGCACAGCGGGCGAAGGCATTGGCGGGCCGCACGTTGGCGTGGATATGATCTGGCCGCTGAGCATCATTATCCGGGGCCTCACCAGTGCTAATGACGCCGAAATAAAACAGTGCCTGAAAACCTTGCAGGGAGCAAACGCGGGTACGGGATTCATGCACGAATCGTTTCACAAAAACGACGCCAGCAAGTTCACCCGTAAGTGGTTCGCCTGGACCAATACCATCTTCGGCGAGTTTGTGCTGAAGACATTCAACGAACGGCGCGGGTTGCTAGGATAAGATTTAAACACAGAGACGGTCCGCCGTTGCGGCACAGAGTTTCTTTACAAATTGAAGGTAAACTCTGTGCCGCAACGGCGGACCGTCTCTGTGTTTTCTCCATGCCTCTGTGTTTAAATCCTATCTTCATGCGCCTCATCATTCCCCTCCTCTTCCTCGCTCTCACTGCCCTCGCGCAGCCGAAACCCACCCCCCGGCAACTGGCGTGGCAACAACGCGAGACGACCGCGTTTCTACACTTCACCGTCAACACGTTTACGGATAAAGAATGGGGTGACGGCACCGAAAGCCCGGCCATTTTCAACCCCACCAAACTCGATGCCCGGCAGTGGGTACGTGCCCTGAAAGCGGGTGGATTTAAGCTGGCCATTCTGACCGCCAAACACCACGACGGCTTTTGCCTGTGGCCGTCGAGGCTGACGGAGCATTCGGTGAAAAATAGCCCCTACAAGGCTGGAAAGGGCGACATTGTGCGCGAAGTGGCCGATGCCTGCCGTGAATATGGGCTGAAATTCGGGGTGTATCTCTCGCCCTGGGACCGCCACGAACCCCGCTACGGTACCGCCGCCTACAACGATTATTACAAGGCCCAACTGCGCGAATTACTCACCAACTACGGCCCCATTGCCGAGGTCTGGTTTGACGGGGCGAAAGGTGAAAACGCCAAAAACATGAGCTACGATTTCGCGGGCTACTGGGCCATCGTTCGGCAACTCCAACCCGACGCGGTGATGTTTTCCGATGCTGGCCCCGATGTGCGGTGGGTGGGTAATGAAAAAGGCAACGCGGGCGAAACGTGCTGGTCAACGATTGACACCACGGGCCTGGCCCCCGGTAAAGCCGATGCCGCCTACCTGAACCGAGGCGATGCCAACGGCTCCGTCTGGCTCCCCGCCGAAACCGACGTGTCGATCCGACCCGGCTGGTTCTATCACGCATCAGAAGACGGTAAAGTCCGTTCGCCGAAGGGTTTGGTGAATTTGTATTACGAATCGGTAGGGCGAAACAGCCTGTTGCTGCTCAATATTCCGCCCAACCGCGAAGGCCTTTTAGCCGATTCTGACGTGGCCAGTATTCGCGATTTTCGTAACATTCTGGACGAAACATTCCGCACGAATCTGGTGATCAACAATCCGAAACAAACAGACGGTAAGCTATTCACGTACAGCGTGTTGTTGCCAGATAAACCACTGGAAATCGACTTGACGAGCGAGACTGACTTTGACCGGATTGCCTTGCAGGAAAACATCGCCAATGGGCAACAAATTATCGACGGAAAGGTAGATTATTGGGACGGGAAAGCCTGGCAACTGGTCAAAACGTTTACTACCGTGGGCTACAAACGGCTACTTCGTTTTCCGGTGGTTCATTCATCCAAAATTCGCCTCACCATTTTCCACGCCAAAGGCCGCGTTGAACTCGCCGAAGTGGGTGTGTATAAGGCAAGTAGCAGCGAGTAATATGACCCCATACGAACAAGCCGCGTACCATGAACTGGAAAGCTGGTCGGAGCAGATGCAGAAGACACCCTCGCTGATGAACCGGGTGGCGAAGTCGGTGCAGGTGCGGATGAATAAACTGATTCCCGACAAAGTACACGCGGTAATTACGGCGGCCATTAAGCACATGACGCGGGCGGTGCTGCTGGGGTCGGAATACGTGGCGCCGAAGCCCGTGATTGGGCAGTCGCTGGAAGAGCGTGAACGGCAGGTAAAGACCCGAATTAAGTGGTACAAACGGGTGGGTGCTGCCGAAGGTGGCCTCACCGGCGCGGCGGGTTTTCTGGTGGGCCTCGCCGATTTTCCGCTGCTGTTGAGCCTGAAAATGAAGCTGTTATACGACATTGCCGCCCTCTACGGCTACGACGTGTCGGACTACCGCGAACGGCTCTACGTGCTTTATATCTTTCAACTGGCGTTTTCCAGCCAAAGCCGCCGGCAGGAAATTTTCGCGCAAATGGAACACTGGGATACCCACGCCAAAACGTTGCCCGACGACATCAATCAATTCGACTGGCTCACCTTTCAGCAGGAGTACCGCGACTACATCGACCTCGCCAAAATGCTCCAACTCGTGCCCGGCATTGGGGCCGTAGTAGGCATCTGGGCCAACTGGCGTCTCCTCGACGAACTCGGCAAGGTGGCGGTGATGGGGTATCGGATGAGGAAGGGAATGTACATTGTACATTAATTTTCCACCGGTTTTAGATCAAAATACGTCTGGTAGATGGCGGCGCCGACCTCGTTGGTTTGGATCTGGAAACTGTCGAGAAATTCGTGCAGTCCCAGTTTGAAAATGTCATCTACTACGGTGAATTCCAGTTCGTTACGCAGCTTGCTGAAGGCCCGCTCGGCCTTGTTGCTGAACCCCTGCGTGATGGGCGTACCCGATATTTCGTAGAGTGATAGCTCAGCCTGACGGATACAGTGGGCCGCCGCGCGGGGGAAGAGCTTGTCCAGAATCAGGAACTCCACGATGTTGGCGGGCGTGAGGCTACGGTACTGCTGCCGGAACATATTATACGCTGATGCCGACTTCAACACCGCCGTCCAGATCACCAGGTCGAGGGTGGTGCTGCTGGCCCCGTCGGCGTGGGGCAACAGGGTGAAGTATTTGACGTCGAGGAAGCGCGTGATCTTGTCGGCGCGTTCGGTAAAGCGGCCCACGCGGGCAAAATGCCAGGCTTCGTTGCGGGTGATGGTGGCATCGATGATGCCGTAGAACAACTGCGCCCCGTTGCGGATTTCATTGAAAAACTCCTGCGTCCGGCCCAAGCTCCAGTCGGTATGGTTGCCCGTTTCGCGCACCATGTGGTAGAGTTGATTCAGGTTTTCCCACATCTCTTTCGAGATCGTTTCGCGCACCGTCCGGGCGTTTTCGCGGGCGAAATTCAGGCTCGACACTATCGAGTTGGGGTTACGCTTGTCGAAGGTGAGGTATTCGATAACGGTCTCGCGGGTGGCCTCGCCGTAATGTTTATCGAAACCGTATTTGTCGGCGGTAGCGATGAGGAGGGGTTCCCATTGGGGCGGCACGTTGGGCGGCAGATCAAGCGCGAGGTTGAAGTTGACGCTCATGAACCGGGCATAATTTTCGGCCCGTTCAATGTAGCGATTCATCCAATAGATCGAGTTGGCAACGCGGCTGAGCATAAGGGAGGGGGGAGCGGGTGTCTTCGTAAAAATAGCCGCTGCGCGTTGTATGACAATTGGTGGGGCAAAAAAAGGGGCGACAAC
The DNA here is from genome assembly GCA_038230755.1 of Cytophagales bacterium. Taxonomy (GTDB): domain Bacteria; phylum Bacteroidota; class Bacteroidia; order Cytophagales; family Spirosomataceae; genus Fibrella. The sequence continues at coordinate 14,910 of JBBRMP010000007.1, forward strand.
CAGAAGTTGGTCGTAATTTGTGATCAGTTTGTTAACCGTCTTTCCATGAAAAAAGCCCTGTTACTACTTGCCTTATCGGCCACTGCGTTGTGTTCGTCCACCCTTGCTGCCCTGGCCAATGGCCCCGGTAGCCCTGCCAACACCCCGCCATCGGCCCCCTCGTCGAAGTACTATGAGGTACGAATTTATTACCCCACGCCCGGCAAATACGACGCCATCGTTGACCGGTTTCGGCAGTACACGACCAAGATTTTTGAGAAACACGGCATGGAAAATATCGGCTACTGGACCCCCACCGATACCAGCCGCAAGGAGCTGATCTATATCCTGGCCTACCCCAGCAAAGCCGCCCGCGACACGTCGTGGAAGCATTTTGGGGCCGATCCGGAGTGGAAAGCCGTGGTGGCCAAAACCGAAGCCAACGGTAAATTGGTCGACCACGTGACGTCGATTTTTATGACCGAATCGGAGCTGTCGCCGGTGGTGAAGCCCACCAAACAGTCGCCGCCGCGCGTGTTTGAACTGCGCACCTACACCACCCACCCCGGCAAGATGCCCGACCTGATTGCCCGCTTCCGCGACCATACCAGAACGCTGTTTACCAAGCACGGCATGACCCACATTGGCTACTGGATGACCCAGCCCAAAAACGCCGACGAGCAACCCCAACTGCTCTACATTCTGGCCCACCCCAGCGAAGTCGCTGGCAAGCAACATTTCGACGAATTCCGCAAAGACCCAATCTGGGAAAAGGTCAAAGCTGATTCGGAGAAGAATGGCCCGATCACGACGAAAGTGGAGTCGGTTTATATGAAGCCAACCGATTACTCACCCATGCAGTAGTCACAGTCATAGACTCCCGAAACGGCCATTCTGGTTCCAGAATGGCCGTTTCGGGAGTCTATGACCTACACACACAAAAATGCACACGTCATCACTCCAACAGAATTTCCTTGCCGAACTCGACCATGAGTTGGCCAACACCCGTCGCATTCTTGAGCGCGTACCCTTTGATAAGGCCGACTATCAGCCGCACCCCAGGAGCATGAAACTAGCCCAACTGGCGTCGCACATTGTGAACCTGTTGAGTTTCAAAACGCTGTTTCTTCAGTCCGATTCGCGCGACGTGATGGACCCTGACCTGGTCAAGCCCGGCCCAACGCCCACCACCCTCGACGAACTGCTGGCCCGTTTCGACCAGTACAGCGCCGAACTACGCCAGGCACTGCAAGACAGCGACGACGAAAAAATGACCCATAATTTTAAACTGACCCGTGGTGAGCACGTCATGATCAGTCAACCCAAGGGAGCAGCCCTGCGGCTGATGGGTTTCAATCATAGCATCCACCACCGGGGTCAACTCACCGTCTACCTCCGCCTGCTCGACATTCCGGTGCCGGGTTTCTATGGCCCCAGTGCCGACGATAAATTGTAGGGCTGAGCGCCTTAGTCTGCTTTTCCGGTCATTCGCCGGAGGGCACGTTGCCAGAATGAGGGTAAATAGGGGATGGCCTGAAGCGCCTGAATGAGGGCTGCATCTTTGGTGGCCGCCCAGTAGAGATCAGTCATTTGCTGAATCGTAATCGGGTAGTCAGACTGGGCCAACCGGGTGATAGCATCGCCTACATGCAGTGTGCCCGGCTCGATTACCCGGAAATAGATGCCACTACGCCCGGACCGGGCAAACTGCTGAACCAGTTTCGCATTGTTGAGCCGGATGCCCAGTTTAAAGCACGGCAACCGGGGCTGCACGGCCATCAACACCGCCGTGCCTACGCTAAATAGGTCGCCGATGCACACCTCGTGTTCCAGTAATCCGCTGGTTGTCAGGTTCTCGCCGAAAGCACCCATCGTCATCAATTCCGGTGCTACATAGTCTTGCCAGTAGGCGTAGTGTTCCAGCGGATAAGCGTACACCGCTTTGTCGCGCCCGCCATGCACCCGCAGATCGGCCTGACCATCGCCGGTCAGGTGTTTGGCCTCAACGGGCACCGCGTGGGTTACCGGTTGCTTGAAAATACCCGTGCTGACCGGCTTGCCCTGCCAGCTAATTTCTTTGGGAAGAGAGATATTAACCGAAACGAGGTGCATAGGTCGGGTGAGATAAACGTCAGATAAACAGGAACAAAATTACTTACCCTGCCGTGCCCAGATCACCTCCGTTAGGTCGTCGGCGAGTTTGATGAGGTCTGTCTCCGTGTGTTTTTTGTTGACGGTCAGTACCTGATTCACCAGGTCTTTAGGTAGTTTGTCGGCCCCGTGGTAAGCACCCAGAATGGCGCCGATGATGGCCCCGGTGGTATCATTGTCGCGCCCAAAATTGACGCCGAACTGGAGACTTCTCAGGAAATCGAACTGCCCGTAGAGCATGGCCGTGAGCGTGATCTGGAAAATTTCGCCCGACTTGATTGGCGAGTCCTGATTGTACCCATCCAGCAGCGTGAAGGCATACTGCCGCCGGGCCAGGGCCAGCGTGTCAGCGCGACCGTGGCGCGGATACACCAGTGCTGTTGTGTTCAGCACAGCGGGCGGGGTCCACTGACCCGCTTTGTACACGACTGACCGCGCCCGTTCCAACGCCCGGTAGCCCATGCGCCCCACCAATCGGCTTTGGAAATAGCCCTGCGGGTCAACGTCGCGCAACACATTCATGACCGATTCGGGCGTAGGGTTGGGGGTCATGGCCGCGGCCATCATGGCTCCGGTTAGGGCGGTCATGTCGCGGGCATAGCCCAGGTCGAAGATGGCGAGGCGGAAGGTTTCGGCGTAGGCGCGTTCGGGTTGTCCGGGAAACATCGTGCCCAGTACCGGGGCGTAGAGTAGGCCCGCACAGGTCATTTCGCCGCCATAAAACCCGCTCAGCGCATCGACATAGGCGGGCCAGTTTTGGGTGGCGTAAGGCCTGGCCACTTTGGCCCATTCCTGCAACCAGGCCATGCGCCGGGCGTTGGCTTCAAATGGGCCTGGATCGTCGCCGGGCGTGTTTTTAAGTCGCTGAACATCAGAGCGATACTGGGTCAGGATATGGTTGGCAAAGGCGCGGGCGTCGAGCGGGCCGGTGCGTTGGGTGAGCGCGTAACCCACCGTCAGCACCTTCCAGCGGGTGTCGTCGGTGGTGCCACCGGCGGGGAGGTTCATGTACCAGGTGCCCTCGGCTGAGGGTTCGCGCACCATAGAATCCAGCCCCGCCACCGACCCGTACATCGTGCCGATCATCTCGCGTGACCACATCTCGGTGGGGGCACCCATGGCGTCGCCAATGGCCGAGCCGACGAGCATACCCAGCACTCGGTCGTGGAGTTGGGCGCGGCTGAGGCGGATTGGGGTTTGGGCCGTAGCCGCAATGGTGCAGAGCAAAAGAAGGCAGGTGTAGATTTTGGTCATGGGGGATTAGTCGTAAGTCTGGAAAGTCGTAAGTGGCTGAGGCAGGCGAAGCTTTGCCTGCCTCAGCCAAACTGTAAACTGAACATTGCCTGCCTCTACTGCCCAACCGAACCGATTTCCATGGGTAAATACACAGTAAACGTAGTGCCTTTGTCAACTTCACTATCGATGGTAATCGTGCCTTTGTGATTCTCGACGACCTTTTTCGACGTGGCCAGCCCGATGCCTGATCCTTCAAACTGCTGCCGCCCGTGCAGCCGGTTGAACAGGCCGAATACCTTGTCATAATTGGCCGGATCGATGCCGATACCGTTATCCTGCACACTAATCAGCGCATAGAGCGAATCGGCAGCCGTGGCCAGATCAGGTACCCTGGGGCCTTCCACAATCCGGGCCGACAAGGTGATGGTCGGTGTTCGGTTGGCGGGGACAAACTTCAGCGCGTTGGTGAGCAGGTTCTGAAACAACTGCTTTAGTTGCTGCATATCGCCCGGAATAATGGGTATGGGTGGTTGCAGGTGCACCACGCCCTGCCGCTCCTGAATCAATACGCTCAGGTCAGCAATGAGGTCGTTGAAGAGGTTTTCCAGATGCACCATGTCCGGCTGTTGCTTTTGCTCGGCACTGAGCCGGGCATAGGCCAGCAGCGACTGAATCAGCGTACTCATCCGGTCGGCGGCCGATTGCATCCGGCCAATCATGTCGGCTCCCCTTGTCCCAATGGTCTCACCGTACTGCGCCTTGAGCAGGTCGCCGAAGGATTTGATTTTGCGGAGGGGTTCCTGTAAATCGTGGCTGGCCACGTAGGCAAACTGCTCCAGACTTTGGTTGCTCCGTTGCAGGGCGGCGTTGCTCTGAATGAGCGCCTGTTGCTGCCGATACTGTTCGGTTACGTTTCGGAAAACGATCAGGATCATGACTACTGCCCCCTGCTCGTTGAAAACGGGTCCCACATACACTTCGCTGCGCCAACTGCCCCAATGTTCGGAAAAAAAATGGGCTTCGCCGTTGCGGGCCGTACCGAGGTAATTGCGCCAATCGTCCCGGAAATCGGGTAGTACTACGTTCTCCAGCATCTCACCGGTTAGCTCGTCGGGATTTGTGTTGTGGAGCAAGCCGGGCAATACTCCACTGGCCGTGACGATTTTCTTGAAAAAATCGGTCACGATCACGCCCATTTCCGGCACCGTAGACGACAACGCTCTGAACAAAATAGACTCGCCCAGCAGCGATTGACGGGCGACCCTCAACTCGGTGATGTTGCTAAAGGAAACTACGGCCCGTTCGCCATCGCCCACGGGTTTTATCTGTAGATCATACCAGGCGGCGGTATTATTTCGGCGAATGTGGTAGAAAAAATCCTGCTGGTGTGGCTGACTGGTGTCAATTACCCGGCTCACGCTTTGCCAGAGGTCGGTGCTCAATGATTCGGGAAAGAGCACGTCGACGGTTTTTCCCAGCAATTGCGCCCGGCTCAGGCTCAGCGTCTGTTCCGCTTTGGCGTTAACCAGTACGACCCGTAACGTACGGATGGGACTAACCGGCTGCCTAGTCGGGTCAGGCTGGGTGTTGTCGCGGTCGTGTGTATCGCCGTGAGCACTACCACGAGCGTTGTCCCGAACGGCCTCATAAATAATAATTCCGGTCGGCGACTGATCGAGTGCAGCCTGCATGAGGGCCAGCAGAGAGGGTATCTCGCCGGGCTCTACCGTTGCGGAAGTAAATGATTTCATACGTTGAGTAACCGGAAAAATCCGGGCAATGGTCTACTATGGCATGTACGTCATTAACCCCAAAAACAGCTACCGATTGGGTAATGTTTTTACCGGCGGCAAGTTATAAGGGACAACTTTGGGGTTAGGGACCGTTCAGAAACATTCCATTGCTTTGCGTAATTTTGTAGCCAAAAATTTGTCTCGCTGTCATGACTGACTTATCTGAATATAACGAAATTCCATCGCTCGATCTGGCCGATTTCCTGTCTGGCGATGATGCCCGCCGGGCCGATTTTGTCCAGAAACTGGGTAATGCGTTCACTAACATTGGCTTCGTGGCCATTCGGAATCACGGCCTCACCGCCCAGCTTACTACTGAACTGTACAGTTCGGCGCAGTCCTTTTTTTCGGCCCCCGACGCGGTGAAGCAGCAGTATGAACGTCCCGACCTAAACGGGCAGCGCGGCTACATCGGCAAAGGCAAAGAGACCGCCAAAGGCTTTAAGGTGGCTGATTTGAAAGAGTTTTACCACGTAGGTCAGCCCGAACCCGAAGGCGACATGCCCGCCAACGTACTGCCTGACGAGTACCCCGATTTTAGCGAAAACACCCTCGCTACGTACCGTATTCTTGAAAACACGGGCAAAACCCTGTTGCGGGCCATTGCGCTTTACCTGACTTTGCCCGAAACGTATTTCGACGATAAGGTGCGCAACGGCGACAGCATTCTGCGGGCCCTGCACTACTTCCCGCTTGACCCCAATACCACCCCCGAAGGTGCCGTGCGCGCGGCAGCCCACGGCGACATCAACCTGATTACGTTGCTGATGGGTGCCTCGGCTGATGGTCTTCAGGTGCTTCGTCGCGACGGGCAGTGGATCTCTATTACGGCCCTGCCCGACCAGATCATCGTGAACGTGGGCGATATGCTGGACCGGCTGACGAACCACCGCCTGAAATCGACCATTCACCAGGTGGTGAACCCGCCCCGCGAAAAGATGGGCACGTCGCGCTACTCGATCCCGTTTTTTATGCACCCCCGCGCCGACATGAACCTGTCCAGCCTGCCCGACTGCGTGAATCAGGAATACCCCAAACTCTACACCGACATGACCGCCGGCGAATTTCTCAACGAGCGGCTGTTGGAATTAGGACTGAAGAAAAAATAAAAGCCCCCTAACCCCCGAAGGGGGAAGTGCTGCCGCCAGTGTACTCAGGCGTCAGCGTTCCCCCTTCGGGGGTTAGGGGGCCGTTATTGATGAAACTAGCCTCCCCGCTGCCACCTGTCCGTAAGATTCGGTACATCATCTTTTTGAAAGATGTGCTGATTTTGGCGTTGACCACATTTGGCGGGCCACAGGTGCATCTGGCCATGTTTCTGGACCGGCTGGTGACCAAGCGGCGGTATTTTACGGAGGAAGAATTGATGGAACTGACCGCCCTATGTCAGTTGCTGCCCGGCCCCACGTCTACGCAGACCATTACGGCGTTGGGCTACAAAATTGGTGGGCCTAATCTGGCCTATCTCACGCTGTTGATCTGGTGTTTACCGGCAGTGCTGATCATGACGGCGGCGGCCATTGGGTTCTCCTATGTGCAGGCACACAATGGGTCGCTGGCGTTCATGCGGTTTGTGCAGCCCATGGCCGTCGGGTTTTTGGTGGTAGCGGGCTACCGTATTGGCCGTAAAGTGATTCATAATCAGACGGGCCTGGTGCTGGCGTTGCTGGCCGCGCTGGCGGCTTATGTGTTCCGGTCGCCGTTTATGACACCCATTGCCATCGCCATTGGCGGGCTGACCACCTCGCTTGCCTACCGGAAGCATGAAAAAATGACGCACCAGCCCATGACCATTCACTGGGCTAATTTTTTGCTCTGGTTTGGCGTGTTGGTGGGGGCGGCGGTGGTGGGTGCGCTCTCGCAGTCGTTGCCGGTGCGGCTGTTCGAGAATTTCTACCGCAACGGTAGCCTCGTTTTTGGCGGGGGACAGGTGCTCACGCCTATCATGTATAACGAGTTTGTGGCCTTTAAACACTACCTCTCCCGCGAAGAATTTCTGTCGGGGTTAGGGTTGGTGCAGGCGGTGCCGGGGCCGGTTTTTGCCTTTGCACCCTACATCGGTGCGCTGGCCATGCGCGGCGAAGGCATCAATGGCCAACTGCTGGGTAGTCTGGTGGCTACCGTGGGTATTTTTCTGCCGGGCACGTTCCTCATCTTTTTCGTCTACCGGTTCTGGGACCAACTCAAACGCTACCGGCCCGTGCGGGCTTCGCTGGAAGGTATCAATGCCGTGAGTACGGGCCTCACGGCGGCAGCGGCTATTGTGCTATTCGAGCCGATGGCCCCCCATTGGCCTTTTGTGGCGGTGGTGGTGGGCACGATTCTACTGCTCAAATTCACCAAGTTACCCTCCTACGTCCTCATTTTGGGCGGTTTGGGCCTGGGATTACTGCTTTAATCATCCAACGAGTTAAGCGACTATGGATTATCCTATACCTTACGGGATCTCAGAAAGTGAAACCGGACTTTATACCTGTCGGCACATTGATGGACCACTCACGATTGACGGCGACCTGACTAAGTCCGAGTGGCAGAACGCCATCAAATCGCCCCGCTTCGTCGACATGGTCACGGGCGACCCGGCTCTGTACACTACGCATTCGGCAGCCCTCTGGGACGATACAAACCTGTACATCGCGTTCTGGGCCGAAGAACCGTTTGTGGCCGCCACCCAAACCGAGCGTGACTCGATTGTCTTTCTGGAAAATGACTTCGAAGTCTTCATCGACGGTGGCGACTGCTACTACGAGCTGGAAATAAATGCCCTCAACACGGTCTACGAAGTGTTTTTCATCTGGAAAGACGCTTACCAGAAAGGTAGTCGGTTCGATGTTCCGACGTTCGACGTGTATCAGCCCAGTGCCATGACCTTCGGCGGCAACTATGACCGAACCGGTGCTTCGTTCTGGCGGGGTACGCACCCACGCGGGTTGCGTTGGGCATTTCTGGATTACGACATGCCTGGCCTGCAACCCGCCGTGCAGGTTGATGGCCGTATCAACGATCCTACTCACATAGATAAAGGCTGGACCCTGGAAATGGCCATTCCCTGGCAAAGCCTGACGTGGTTGGCCAATGGCCGTTCACTGCCCCCGCAGCCGGGCGATGTATGGCGCTTATTTTTCGGGCGCTTCCAGAAAATGATGCTTTCGGGGCAGGAAGTAGACCCGCACCCCGCCTGGGCATTCAACAAGCACGGGGTTTATGACGCCCACCTGCCCGAATGTTTCACCCGTGTTCAGTTCGAGCGTTGATGTGAAGTGCCGTTTTGGGCGGGGTCAACAGCAGGTCTGGTGTAATCTGCATAGAACCACTTAATCGGTTTTTAACCTGGACGGATATGTCTACGGGTTGGTAGGTCAGTACCATTCACTAACCCTGAAAGCCCATGCACCTGAACACTACCCTGCGAACCGTCGTTTTCGGTGCCGCCTTGCTCACGTTGTCTACCTGCGCGCGTAACCCGGTATCGGGCAAGCGGGAGATCAGCCTGATGTCGACCGAGCAGGAAATTGCCATTGGTAAAGAGTCGCACCCGTCCATCGTGGCGTCGATGGGCTTGTACGAAAATGCGGCCCTACAAGCGTTTATGACCGAAAAAGGGCAGGCCATGGCCAAAATTTCGCACCGTCCCGACCTGCCTTACCAGTTCTATATCGTCGACACGCCCGTGGTCAATGCTTTTGCCGTGCCGGGTGGCTACGTCTACTTCACGCGGGGTATTCTGGCCCACTTCAACAACGAAGCCGAATTTGCCGGGGTGCTGGGCCACGAGATCGGCCACATCACGGCCAAACATGCTTCGCGCCAGCAAACAAAACAGCTCTTTGGTACGCTTGGCACCATCGCGGCATCAATTTATAACCCCCAGCTAGGGCAGGCGGTGCAGCAGGGCGCGGGCGTGTTGCTGCTCAAATACAGCCGCGACCACGAGTCGGAGTCGGACCAGATTGGCGTGGGCTACTCAAGCAAAATAGGGTACGATGCCCGCGAGATGGCTAACTTCTTCCAGACCATTAAACGCATCCAGGATAATTCGGGGCAGGCCGTACCCAACCTGCTCTCTACCCACCCCGATCCGGGCAACCGATTTGTGCGGGTGAACCAACTGGCTAAAGAGTATCAGACGCAGAACCCCCGCAACTACGCTATTAACCGCAATCAGTACCTGAAGCTGGTGAATGGTCTTGTCTTTGGTGAAGACCCCAAGCAGGGTTTTGTCGAGAAGGACGTCTTTTACCACCCCGACCTCAAGTTTCAGTTTCCGGTGCCCAACGGCTGGCAATACCAGAACTCGCCCGCGCAGTTTCAGATGGGCCCAAAAGATGGTAAGTCGGCCATGATTCTGATGCCCGCCCCCGGTAATACCCTCGACGAGGCCGCACAGGCATTGGTTAAGCAACTGAACCTGAACGTGTTGGAAAATGCACGCGTCACCATCGACGGTAACCCGGCACTGGTCATTGTATCGCAGCAAAAACCGGAACAACAGCAGCAGGGCCAACAGCAGCAACAGCCACAACAACAGGCCGCCGCCAACACCCTGCAAATTGGTACGTACCTGATTCAGCATAATGGGGCCATTTATGCCCTCCACGGCCTGGCTTCGGCGGCCAGTTTCGCCAATGCTTTCCCCACGTTCAAGAGCGTGGCCGAGCGGTTCCGCACTCTCACCGATCCCGACAAGCTGAACCGCAAACCAGACCGGGTGTACGTGAAAACAGTGCCCCGCAGCGGCACCTTCCGCGAGGCCATGACGGCACTGGGTATGCCCGCCAGCCGGATGGAGGAATTAGGCGTGCTCAACAGCCTGAAGGCCGATGAGCGCGTGGCGCAGGGTGACTTAATCAAGGTTATCGGCAAGTAGTTTACCGGCACCTGTAGCTATTATTGCTTATCTTTACTGTAGGCAACTTGCACGACAGGTGCAGCTATGGACTCAATTGTGCGCTTCTTTACGGACCGATTCTCGTCGAAAACTACGCTTACCGTGGGGCTGAACCTGCTCGTTATCGGTGCGGTACTGGTGGTCCGATACATGACGAATATGTCCCTGCCCCGCCCCACGTTGAGCCTGCCCCGCGCCGCTGATTTTAGCCTCGCCAACTGGTTCGCCGACCGCCTCGCCGACCTGGTGTCCCTCATTCTGGAGGTGATCAGGCACCTGAACTGATACCCATAACCCATTACGTCAAAGCCAGTTGACCAGTGATACCGCCAACCCGATGGTGGTCTGTTTGTGGTTGTAATCGATCAGGGTTTCGCCGTAACCGTGCATAATCTGGAGGTCACCCCGCAGGTTTCCCGTAACCGGATACGTCCAGTCGAACTGCACCTGCCCCCGGTTATTGGCCCCACTCCTGAGCGAATGACTCCCCACCGCCGTGAAAAGGTGACGGCCCTTTTTATAGATCACTGTGGCGTCGGCCCGGCCAATGTTGTCGAGTATAGCCGGGTTTTCGTCTTCGGTGTCGGGCAACCGTAGCCACGGGCGCAGCAGTACGACCCACTTGCCCCGCTCAAAACCGGCGTGTAGAATCACGCGGTTCCAGCTACGCGACAGGGGGATGGCTCGCCCGTTGGACTGGTGTGTCAAGGCGATACCCAGCATCCGGGTTTTTACACCCAGCACCGAAAAACGGGTAGCGAAATTCAGTATCAGTTCCGGTTCATAATTGGTTTCGCGGAAGGGGCGCGAAAAGGCGGTATTGTACACCTGCCAGTGCGTTTTCTGGGTGTAGCCCATCCACAGATCGCCGTTTTTACCGAAGATGCCCTGAAGCACTTTCACTTTCAAACTTAGCTGTCACCGTGCCTCGTAGCGACCCAGCGGAATGTTGAAGGGGTAATTGTAGGTCGGGTTTTCGCTGACCGGCTGCTCGTTTGGATCACTCGACCACCGGCCAGCCGTTACGTACAGGGGTTTATAGGGCGTGACCAGAAACGTACCCCGGCGCGTGGCCGAGTCGAGTTCCCACCGCTCGGAAAGGGACTGAAAAACGGCTTTTTTCGCAAACAACGGGTCCGTCTGTGCGTATACCCCCCGGCCCGACAGGCACAGACAGATAAGCAGGATTGTAAAGGGTAGTAGTTGGTTGATCTTCATACGTTGTGGTGCATTATGTAGTCGGGTATAGTGCTTATATACAGGCCGTTACCATGACAGTACCCGCCAGAGTACCTGCGCCTGGATGGCGTAATCGCTTTCGCGGGTGGCGGTGGCGTTCAGCCAGCGTGCCTCAACGGCGAGGCGCAGGCTTTTACTCAGTGGCTGCGTGTAGGACGTGGCGGCCAGCCAGCCCGCGCTGATCTCCTGCGAGTTGACGGTGCTTTTCTGAACCAGTTGCGACCGAATCAGGTACGCTCCCGTGCCCACTGTAATGGCCATTCGACGGAAAAAGCTGCGCTCCGTACCCGTATGCCAGGCTAGCGGCATCTGATACACCAGCAGAATCGGGATGGCCGATACCGTAACCGAAGCGGCCTCGCCATCGACGGTGCCTTTGTACGAATAAAAGGTGGTCAGGCCCGTTTCAATGCCCGTGCGGAACCGATGGTCTGGGTGCCATAACGCCCTGACGGTAAAGGACGTACCTGCGTAGTTGCCCGCTGTTTTTTGCCAGGCCGGGGGTATGCCAATGGCCGTACCGTAGAGGGACGTGCCCCCGCCAACGGTTAGCACGACGTGGTAGGTGCAGCGTTTGCCGCCGGTGGTATCGGTCGCGGGCGAAAACTGCGCCCGGCAGGGCGACAGCAGGAGCAACAGGCCAAGCCAGAGGAGTATCGTTTTCATAAGCCTATTGAGCCGTGTAGTGGTAGTAGGCAACCGCTGGTGCGTAGTTGGACAGGATGCCGTTGAGGTTGGCCCGGTTGCTGAACTGTTCCAGAAACGGCAGGTCATCCAGTGTCCAGACAAACACGCGTCGGCCCTCGGCCTGCATGGCGTTCACCTCGTCATATTGCGGCCCCAACGTCCAGCGGGGTGCCCAGAAAGGCGCATTCAGTTCGCGGGCAAGGGCCGGATCCAGTTCGCAGAGAATGGGCGTGTTGGCCTTGTTGGGCAAGGCCCGGTAGGCATCTACGGCGTCGGTGCCAGGCAGGCCGATCACGATCTGGAGCTTTCGACCACGTTGCCGGGCACGTTCGTTATAGGTCTGTTGCAGCACTTGCACCTGGTTCATAGAGCCGGTAAACTTGGCGTCGAGCCAGACAAAACTGAGGTTGGTCCGGTCAACAATGGTCAGCAGGGCCTGTTCCAGCGTGGGAATTTGCTCGCCATACAACAGCCGGAACGAGGTCTGCAACTGGTCATACGTATAATCGCTGATACCCCCGCTGAGGCCGTTTTTTTGAATCAGCCGCTGATTCAGCCGGTTGTCGTGGTACAAAACCGGCACGCTGTCTTTGGTGTACCGAACGTCGATTTCCACCCCGGTCGCCCCAAATCGGGCCGCCCGCCGAAGGATCGCCAGCGTATTTTCCGACACGCCCAGCAGGTCGGACGTTCGCCCGCCGCCCCGGTGGGCAATCACCTCAAACGGTTTCGGATTCAGCGGGCGCAGATACGTCAACGTGATGGGTTGCGCGGCGGTGGCCGGACCGGTGTCAAATGTACCGCGTAGCACCAGCGTATCGCCCGCCAGCGCAGGGCCGGTGTAGGGCAGCAGTTACCCCCGGCGTTTCCGGCGTACCGCCAATGATATCTGTCCCGTGCCCTGATTCACCAGCGTTCGCCAGAATCCGCTGAGGCTCAGGCTATCGGTGGTCTGGTTGATTTCCAGGTTGAAAAAACCCGCGCCGATGCCGGTAAACAGCGACATCGTATGCACCGTATCGGCCCCATCGTGAACGTAGGACCATTTCAGGGCTACCTGAGGGCCAAATTGACCATTGCCCCCCGTCACGGCATACACGCCGTCTAAGCTCCGGCGAATGGCCGGGCTGAACGGACCGCTACCCGGCTTGTTGCTGAAATCGTAGGGGATGGGTGCCTCGTAGACCGGGCGGCAACCAACGGCCAGACTGCCCAACAGCCCGGCCAGGGCGTAGCGGAAAGCTCGTTTCACAGGATGAAGTCGAAAATGATTTCGGGGTAAAACAGTTTTTTGTCGAAGCTGCTGTAGAGGGCCCAGAACTGCCAGTTGAACCGCGTGTAGGCCGCCCGAAACCCAACCGACAGGTGGCGTTTGTGGTAATAAGGCTGCTCCAGCACGGCGGTGAAGGCGTACCCGTTTTGTGGTTGCCTGCCCTGCGAAACCCCCAGCCCCCCCACCGACGATTGGTAGCGAAGGTCCAGAATGGCTTCCGCTTTCAGCGTAAACTGGAGGTCGGGCGAGGGCCGGAAACCCAGCGAGACGTTCGGGTAATTTTGCAGCCCAAATGCCTGACTGTTAAACACATTCTTGATTTCCAACACGCCGTACCAGCCGTTGATGTCGTCGCCGATGGAAACAAAAAATCGTTTCGAGAGCGGTAGTGCGTAGCGAAGGCCAATAGTGCCGCTGCCCTGCACGAGCTGGGTTTGAAACCGCCCCACCAGATACAGATGGCGACTGATGCCCCGTTGCAGATTAAAGTCGATGGCCGGGATGCTGATCCGTAGTTCCTCGGTCAGTTCCGGGGGAGCCGGGCTGAAGGTGAGGCCCAGCGACCGCCGCCACTGACCGGGTTGCGGGGCCTGTGGAAAGTAGATGCCGGGCCGTTGTTCAACCGCATCAGGCTGCGCCTGCGCGACCCCAATCGTTAGTAACTGACTGATTACGAACAGGTAAACAGGTAGCCAGTTCATAGCGCACTGCCGATGACGAGATGCAGGTACGCGCCGCCGGGATTGATGGATGGGCCACCCACCAGATCGACGTTGTTGGTTTGCCACGTAGGCGTGTTGAGGGGAAAAAAGTAGCCGCCCCGCAACCCAATGATGAGTTGGCTACCTACTGCCCCTTTGCCCAACCCCGGTTTCACTACTTGTAGGCCTACGTTGCCCAGATACTGCTCCAGCCCTAAGTGCTGCTGGTTGGCAGTACCATTGAGATAACCCGAAAACGCCGTGCTGGCCGGTGCCACCTCCGACAGCCGTGTGCCGAACCACGAGTAGGCCAGCCCCGCGTAGGGGATCACCTGAACGCGGTCGGTGTTGCGCACGATGATACCGAGCGAAATCCCCGCCGTGCTGCCCCGTACCCACGTGCTCCGGCTCTGGTCGGTGTCGGTGCCGCTGTAGGACGAAAAGTTGAGGATAGTGGCCAGGTGCGCTTTCGGGAAGAGCGTGTAGAGACCAGCCCCACGGGCAAAATAAGCCCCCGACAGCGGTAGAAATCCGGCCTTCGTTAGCTCGGCGTTGAGGTTCGCCGCGCTCGGAAACGACAGCCCCAACACACTGTTGAGGTACACCCGTTTGGTGGCCACCCCGCCACTGCTCGACTGACCGTAGCTTTGGCTGGCCAGCAACAGCAGGCTGGCCGCGATGAAGGTGATGCTGTTTTTCATACCTAATTGGGGCACGTTACTTTGGTCAATACGCGGTCTGAGCCAAACGTCAGGCTGGTGTTGGGCGTGAAGACCATCTTTCCTTTTTGCTCCTGAACAGGACCGTAGCCTTCCACAAAACCCCCTTCTCTGGCCAGAAACGCTACTTCCCGCACCGATTCCACGCCTTCCGACTGAAAATTATGGTCGGCCAGCAGCGTGTCGCCGTGCATTGTCCCGTGGATCATGCCCGTGTTGCGGTCTTTGCCCGAAAGCTGATAGAGCAGATCACCAGTTACGTCGTTACCCGTCTGCGTCAGGCTCAGCCTAACCGTATCGCCTTTCGTCATTAGGGCGTAGCATTGTAGCTGGCTATCACTCGCCGTAACCGACCCAGACGTGGTTGATACTGAAGCCGTTGACTCGCTGGCGGCCGATTTTTTCGTTTTGCAGCCGACCAGAACGGCCAGGGCGAGCAGGGTAAATAGGGTGTTTTTCATCGTTGTTGTTAGTCAATTTAGTTCCGGGTGAAGCGCATCACGGCAATATCACCCATCAGGAGGGTCAGCGTGTTTCCGTCCGTGATGGCGTAGCGGTTCACTTTTTTTAGGGTCGATAAAAACATCTGCTCGCCTTCGCCGGGGCACATCATGCGGGTCATGGCCATCGCTTCGGGGAAATTGACCGCCCCGCCATTGGTGGTGAATGCCCCGTTGATCCGGTTGCAACTTGTGGAGCCGCTAAACCGCCCGTCATCACCAAGTTGAAGCATGGGCTTTTTGTCGGGATACAATCCGGCAAACGCGATTCTGGGGCCGGAGATGTAGTTCAGCTCCCAATTGCCGGCCAGTGATGCAGCAATTGTGGGGGAGGTGGCCGTTGATTTGTCACCCATAAACTGGCGCATGGCCAGGTACAGGTAAGGTGGGTGAAAATGGTGAGCAAAAATCTTCGTCTTGCTGTCGGGGAAGCGGTTATAATAGTCCGCATCGGTCGGCAGCACAATGGTATTTCCCGTGCGGACGTAGTGACTGCTGCTGTAATAGTCGGGGGCTTTGTAGCCGTTCAGGTTCTTTTTCACCGTTTTCCCGGCGATGTTGCCCAGGTACTTCTGGTAGTTTTCCTGGGCCTTAATCGCGGGCTTGCTCAGGCCATTGTAGACGTACCGCAGCACGAGCCGTTTGAAGAAAGGCTGCTTTTTGATCATCTCGTCGGCCCCTCCAAACGGATTGGTCGTGTTGAGGTCGTTGACGGTCTGGATCGAAAACGGCATTTCGGGCACCCAATCAGCCGAGTTGACCACGTTGTAGGCCCAACCAGCTTGGGTCATGGCCTCGTAGTCGTAGGCGAAGTATAGATTCCCCGGTTTTGGCCCGGCGCTGCAATACGTCTTGAACCGGATGTCGGCGGGGAGTTTGCCCTGTCGTTGCAGGCTGTAGAGGTGGGCCGTGAGCAGATAGACAATGGCCCCGCCCTGACTGTGGCCCATGATGAGCATGTTTTTGATGCCCTTCCGGTAACACGAATCGATTTTGGGCAGTATGTCTTTCACCAGAAAACCGGTGCTCACCAGCCACCCCACGTGCACCGCCGCCCGTGGATTTTGGGCCAGCTCATAGGTAAACTTGTCGGTTTTGCTCAGTTGCAGTTCGCCGGATGCAGGTGCCATGGCCGCGTAGAAATTACCCAGCCAGCTCACGCTATTGGCCGTGGTGCCCCGTACGCTGATCACCGCCGTAGTTGGGTCGGTCCACAGATCCCAGATGTTATCCAGCCCCACCACCGGCGAGCGGTAAACCGACTTGAAGCGTTGAGGTTTTGGAAACGTGCTGACATAGGTGGAATCGCCGAACTGCGCCGATACTTTCATCAGTTCGACGTATTCGGCGGGGTCAAAGCCGGGCTTGAGCACCTGCGCCACGGTTGGGTTGGCCGATAAGACCAGCAAAGACAGTAAAAGGCAGCACCGGGCGGGTTGGCAAGCCGTGGACAATCGGTTCATATGCGTTTGTGTTAAATCGTGTTGTAAAGACCATAACCCCATCAAGGTCAAGTGTTTACCTGTCCTGGTGGATTACTGGGTCAACGGTATTTTATTTGTGTACGGGCTGCAGTCGTACGGGCTGCGGTTGCGGTCGTATGGGCTGCGGCTGTGGTCGTATGGGTTGCGGTCGTATGGGCTGCGGTTGGTCGGCTGCGTTGATCTGGATAGACCGGGCGCGGTTGTCCCAACCGAAACTTGCCATCGAGGCGGTGCTTTCGGCCAGCCGGAGTTGACTGCCCCTGAAATTGGGCTGGTCGAACACCACGGCGCTGTACCCTCTGGGAATTTGCAGGGCCGAGATGCGCCGGTCATACAGGACCATCAGGGGGTAGTTGCCCGCCGGCAGCGAACGGCTCGACCCCGTGTAGCCCGCCCCGTCGAAGAGTTGCACCTGACCGGATGGCGACGGTGACGGCGCGTACGTCTGGACCACCCGTGCCGACCGGATTCGGTCGTTCCAATGATCGAACCTGGCTACGTCGGCGGTGAGCCGGAGCGAATTTCCCCGCAGGCCTGTCTGGTCGAAAACCTCTACCGCGTAGCCTTGTGGGATCCGAACCGAGGACACCATTCCGGCCAAACCGATACCAAGCGCGTTGTAGCTGGATGCACCAAACTGGGCACTTTTACCCCCGTAGTTAGGGTCGCTGAAAAACCGTACCTGGGCCTGGGTTGGTATACAAAGCAGCAGGGCCACAACCGTCAATGCGGGTGCCAGGAGCTGAAAATGAACTCGTTTCATACGTTAATTTGCTAAGTGAACCTGTTCTAAAAAGAGTACAGTTACGGTGCTCACTAAACTTGTCTGCAAAACAACCGATACGCCAGGAAACAGGCCAGGGTTTAGCATCCCGGCTTGTACCACATCACGAATTCGACACTGATTTTGGCGATTTGGGCCTGATTACGCTCCGTCGGCTGGTTGGCGGCGAGCTACATACTGCGCTGGTGTAGAGCCGGTATGCTTCTGAAAAGCGCGGTAAAACGTGGTTTTCGATGAAAACCCGGCTTGTGAACTGATGCCCTCCAGGGTGAGGTGCGCAAATTGATTGCTCTCCAACAGTTGGCACAGGTGCCGAACCCGATGCTCGTTGACATAATCGCGGAAATCAAGCCCAAGCACCCGGTTCAGGATCGCCGATAGCAGATAGGGCGGCACCTGCGTAGCCACCGACACGTCGGCCAGCGACAGCCGGGGTTGCAGGTAGGGCCGCTGACTCAGCATGTATTGTTCCAGCGACTGGAGCTTCTCCCAGATGTCCTGCTCCAACTCGCCCGAACCGGTTGCCGGGGCTATTGACGCACGAACACCAATCAGCGACCGGTCAGCATCCACGATGATAATCGGCTTGCTATCTGGGTTCTGCGCGTTGTCAATGGGTGGTTCTGGGCGGGACAATGCATAAACACCATAAAGTAGGGTGGGCCGCTGAATGATGTAGAGGCAAATGGTGAGCTGCGCGATGACATACGTCATGTTGAGCGTCAGGTTAGCGAAAGCCGAATTTCGGACGAAGGGCATCTCAACGGTCCAGACCAGATTAGCCACCAGGTGAACGAGCACAAACGTGGTCAACCAGCGCTCAAAAACCGGGTTTCTGTGCTGATTAGGCCTTTCCCGTTGGCGATAGAGCCACCACAGCCGCGCCGCCAGTACCGAATAAACGAGGCTCGACAGGGTGTATCCCACCAAATGAAATTGGGCCGGTAAGCCGCCTTCGGTAATGGTAAACAGAGAGTTGGGTACGGCCGCCAACGCCTTAAGCCGGGCTAGTTTGTAGGCCCCACTGTGTCCATAAAATGGGATGAGTTCAACCACGTTCACGACGAACGGCAGCAGCAGCAGGCCAAACCGCCGCAGGTTGAGATGCTGCATAGAAAACAGCGACGACCGAACGTAGCCATAAATCAGCGGACCAATGAGGTAATTTAGCGGGGCCGCTGTGCGGAACAGGTGCGGCACGTAGACAATGCCCCCGTCGGTGATGAGCACCGTAACGAAATAGATATAGGCGTAGACGAATAGCAGCGACGACAACAGTCTGTTTGCCAGTTTATTATCCTTTTTTTAGACCAGAGTAACCAGCCGATCACCACCGACAGGATGCAGGCGGTTAGCATGGCGTAGGCAACGAAAGGTTTCCAGGGCATGGCCTCGGTTCAGAAAGGTACTTTGTGGCATGGCAAGTTAGAGAATATCCAGTCGGCCACCGTCGGCCACGAGCGTAGTACCGTTGATGAAACAGGCTTCGTCAGCGGCCAAAAAGCAGATGGCGGCGGCGATATCTTCGGGCTTCCCTATCACACCTTCAACTTTTTCTTGGCCACTTTTTACGTTCGGATTGTCCCACAGCATCGGCGTATCGACCGCACCGGGTGCCACCGCGTTGATGCGCAGTTTGGTGATGGGGTGTTCCAGACTCAGCCCCCGCGTGAAGGCCTCAATACCGCCTTTACTGGTGGCGTAGGGCACCACATTGGGCGTGGTCTGATGGGCGTGAACCGAACTGACATTGACAATAGCCCCGCCGTTCATGTGCGGGATGCACAGCTTGCAGAATAAAAACATGGCCCGCAGATTGACGTTCATGACTTTCTCCCAGTCGTCCATGGCCAGGTCTACGATGGGTGTAAACGTCATCAGGGCCGCATCATTGACCAGTACGTCAACTTTACCCCACGCCTTAACTGCTTGATTAACCGCTGCTTCAATTTCGCCGAGATTTTCAAGCTCTGTTTTGGCAAACTGGGCCTCACCCCCTTTGCCAGTTATTTCGGCAATGACCTCGTTGGCTTCGTCTTCATTTCGGCCCACAATCAGCACCTTACCCCCTTCGGCGGCCATGCGTACCGCCGTGGCCCGGCCAATGCCCGACGTGCCGCCGGTAACGATGCATACTTTGTCTTTAAAACGCATTTTCAGTTTGGAGTGTAGAGTTTTCAGTTTGGAGTTTAGAGTTGGCTAACGCGGGTCTATTCTCGCCGGTCCGCCGATGTAGTTGACCAACTCTAAACTGAAAATTCTACACTTTTGGTGGTACAATCAACTTCCGGCGGCGATACCATTGAACAAGGCCCCACGTGGCGGCAGTGGCCGCAATAATAATGACAGCGAGCAACTCATGATGGCGTAGATGTGAGAAAAACCGTTCGGCAAACTGGGCAATCCCGTTGCCTGCCAGGCCGATGAGCAAGCCCCAGACAATGGCACTGATGGCGTTGAATAACGTAAACCGGCTACGCGAATACGTCGATGTGCCGATGGTGACGGGAATAACGAGCCGCATACCGTAGATGGCCCGAAAACCCAGCACTAATCCGTCGCCGTATTTGGTGAACCAGTCGTGAATACGGCGGACTTTTTTCTGCCAGGTGGGTCGGTTTTGCAACAGGGCCGCGCCATAGCGTCTGCCCAGGTAAAAAAACAATTCTGTGGCTGAAAACGAGGCGGTTACGGCCACGGCAATGACTATCGGCAACGAAAAATAGCCCCGGTGTGCCAGGTAAGCGCCCAGCACCAGAAACGCTTCAGCTTCCAGGATTACTCCGAAAAACAGCGCGGGGTATCCGTAGGTGGTGACGATGGATTCGAGCGACATACAGCAGTGATGACTAACTGGTAGTACCAACTCATTTGTGGAAAAAAGGGCTGCAAAATTGATTCACCGCACCATATGCCTGAGATTGCACAAACGTTTGTCATTAGCAATACACACGTTTGCGCAGTGGTGCGGGGATCTGTTCAGTACTAATTTCTCGAATAAGTATTTCATTTTATCACGATAACCAGCGCTATTTGTACGGAAAGCTGATGCCAGATCGTCAGCGCTGGTTTTACGTACAAACTCGCTGCCTGCCTCCTCTTATGTCCCTTTCTTCCCGTCGGAAATTTCTCCAGACCGTAGCCGTCACCGGCGCGGCTATACCATTTGCTACACAGGCATTTGCCCGCCCTTTTCTGATGCCCATCGTGGCCCCACTCACCAAAGTCCGGCTGGCCTTTATCGGCGTTGGGCTACGGGGGCGCAACCACCTGCAACAGGCTCTTTTCCGCCCCGACGTGGAGGTGACGGCCATCTGCGACATCGACCCCAACGCCATTGCGCAGGCTACTGCGATGGTAGAAAAAGCGGGCCGAAAAGCACCCCCCGTCTACACCAAAGGCAACGAGGCCTTTCTGGAACTGCTCAAACGCGACGACATCGACGGGGTGGTGATTGCCACGCCCTGGGAATGGCACACGCCGATGGCCGTGGCTACCATGAAAGCTGGCAAATATGCCGGGCTGGAGGTGTCGGCCACGGTGACGCTGAAAGAATCGTGGGATCTGGTAAATGCCTATGAACAAAGCCGCAAGCCCTGCATGTTGCTCGAAAATGTCTGCTACCGCCGCGACGTGATGGCCGTGCTGAACATGGTGCGGCAGAACCTATTTGGCGAAATGACCTACGCCCACTGCGGCTACCAGCACGACCTGCGCGAGGTGAAATTCAATAACGGCAAGCAGCCCTATGGCGGGGGCGTGGAGTTTGGCGAAAAAGGCTTTTCCGAGGCCCATTGGCGTACCCAACACTCGGTAGATCGCAACGGTGACCTCTACCCAACCCACGGCCTTGGCCCCGTAGCGCATTGGCTCAACATCAACCGGGGCAACCAGTTTGTGCGGCTCACCTCAACGGCCACCAAAGCGAGGAGTCTGCACAACTACGTGGTGGAAAAGGGCGGTCCTAACCACCCGAATGCCAAGGTCAATTTCAAACTCGGCGACATCGTGACAACGGTGGTGGAGTGCGCCAACGGCGAAAATATCGTCATCATCCACGACACTAACTCGCCCCGACCCTATTCGCTGGGTTTCCGGGCGCAGGGCACCAAGGGCATCTGGATGGACGACGGCAAGCAGATTTACTTGGAAGGCACGAGCGCCAAGCCCCACACCTGGGAGCCGTTTGCACCCTATCAGGAAAAATATGACCACCCAATCTGGAAAGAACACGCCGCCGAAGCCGAATCGGCGGGGCACGGGGGCATCGATTATTTTGTGTTGCGGGCCTTCATCGAATCGGTGAAAAATCAGGTCGCGCCCCCCATCGACGTCTATGATGCCGCCGCCTGGAGTTGCATCAGCCCCCTCTCTGAGCAGAGCATCGCCAGGGGCGGCAAACCGATGGACATCCCCGATTTCACGCGGGGCAAATGGAAAACCAACCCGCCTGTTTTTGGCTTGACGAACGCGTATTAATGCAACCTTCCTCGCTCACCATCTCCACGCCGGGCCGTATTTGTTTGTTTGGCGAACACCAGGATTACCTGGGCCTACCCGCGATTGCGGCGGCTATTTCGTGCCGGATTCAAATTAGTGCCGAGACGATTCCGCAGCCGCTGGTGCAACTCGATTTGCCCGATATTGGTCAGCAAACGCAGTTTTCGCTCGAAAAACTGCCGCTAACGTACCATGATAAACGCGACTATTTCCGGTCGGCTATCAATGTGCTGCTGCGCGAAGGATTCCGTTTTTCGGGGGGCATTCAGGGCGAAGTGACGGGCAACATTCCCATCAACGCGGGGGCATCAAGTTCATCGGCGTTGCTCATTAGCTGGATTAATTTGCTCACCCAACTCGCCGACGAACCCCGGACCCTGCCGCCCGCCCAACTGGCCGAACTAGCCTACCGCGCCGAGGTTTTGGAATTTGGCGAACCCGGCGGCATGATGGACCACTACGCCACGGCCATGGGTAACCTGATTTACCTCGAAAGCCAACCCGTCATTCAGGTCGAGACCATCCGCCCGGAACTAGGTACGTTCGTGCTGGGTAATTCGGGCGAGCCGAAAGATACGATTGGCATTCTGGGCCGGGTGAAAGGTGGTATGCTCCGTATCATCGAACGCATACGCAGCCTCGACAGCAGCTTCTCGTTACACACCACCACCGCCGCCGACGTGGCGCAGTACGCGCCCTTGTTCACCCCCGACGAGATGACCCTGCTGCTGGGCAATATCAGCAACCGCGACATTCTGCGTCAGGCACTCGTATTGCTGAAAAACAGCACGTTAGACCACATTCAGTTTGGTGCTTTGTTGACCCAACACCAGCAGAACCTCCGCGAAGCGCAGCGTATTTCGACGCCAAAAATTGACCGGATGCTCCAGGCTGCGCTCGATGCGGGTGCGCTGGGTGGTAAAATAAATGGCTCTGGCGGTGGCGGTTGCATGTTTGCCTACGCCCCCGAAAATCCCCAACGCGTCGCCGATGCCATCACGGCATCAGGCGGCGAAGCCGTGGTCATCCAAATCGACGAAGGTACGCGGGTGGAGGCTGAGGTAGTGGTGACAGTCTAGCGGAGGAACGCTCCACGTATCGGCGTCCCCCCCCGCCGATACGCGAAGCTCCTTGTGCGTCAGCCGTAGACTTATAACCCACTCACTACCAATTCCGGTGCCAGCATAATCGTCTGAAATTCAGCATCTTCGCTATTGTTAGCCAACGTGGCCAGCAGAATTTCTACCGCCGTGACACCCATTTTGAAGGGGTGCTGCTCGACGGAGGCCAGCGGCGGCGGGTCCATGTAGGCGGTGAGGGGCAAATTGGCAAACGACACAAACCCCACATCCACGTTGATGCGCAGGTGGTTGGCGCGGCACACGCGCATAGCGTCGAGGGCCACGTAATCATTGAAGGCCAGCACTGCATCGGGCCGGGTGACCGACTGGAGTAGCTGGTTCATTTTGTCGGTAATGTCGGGTGTGGTAAGGTCAACGCGTTTGATAAGGGCGTTTTCTACGGGCAAATTCTCTTCCAATAGTGCTTTCACGTAGCCCCGGTAGCGGTCTTCACTGGCCACAAGCGCAATAGGACCGTTGAGCAACGCAATGCGTTTGTAGCCCTGCCCGGCCAGCCATTTGGTGGCTTCGTAAGCACCCCGTTCCATATCGCAACCTACCCGGTGCGCGGCAATGCCCGGCGGAATCCGGTCGACCAGTACCACGGGAATCTGCCGATCAATAACGGCCTGAATGTGCCCGAACCGCTGCGTCTCTTTCGCCACCGACACCAAAATGCCGTCGACCCGTTGCGAGGCAAGTCCGGTAAAAATACGCTCCTCGCGCTCCACCTTATCATGCGACTGGTAGAGCGCCACGGTATAGCCCCGGTCGAAGGCCAACTCTTCAATGCCGTTGATGATTTCGCTGAAAAAATTCTCTCTGATTTCAGGAAGTACCACGGCAATAATACCCGTCTTGCCCGATTTGAGATTCCGGGCGGTGGTGCTGGGGAAATAATTCAGTTGGCGGGCCAGCGTGTGGACAGCCTCGCGCGTGTGCAGACTGATGCGGGGGTGGTCCTGCAAGGCCCGCGATACCGTTGAGGGCGATACACCCAACTGGCGCGCAATGGCCTTAATGGTCACGAGTTCTTTCATAAACGATGGGTGTCAGGCTTCGCAAAAGGCGATAAAATGGTCTGTTCCATAAAGATGCTAATAATGCCGTAACAATCCGGATTTTGCGCAACCGTTTGCGCATATCTGTGCAAACGGTTGTTCAGCGAAGAAGCCAAAATAAACGGCCAAAACACGCTGTCAGGGCCGAGTTTGCCTGTCTGTTGTCTGGCCGGAAAAAGGATATTTGCTCAGTAGTAAATCGGTAACTTGTCATACTAGTTAATCCTGCTTCATGAAAAAAATACTTCTACTTCTCAACTTCCTCCTGCTGGCTGCTCCCTGGGCACTGGCGCAGGATCGAACCATCACCGGCACCGTCATCGACGAACGGGCTGCGCCCCTCAGCGGGGTAAGCGTGGTGGTGAAAGGTACCACCCGTGGTACCACCACCGACGGCAACGGCGCTTATCAGCTTCGGACCAAAGCGGGCGACGTGCTGGTACTGGGATTTCTGGGCTACCTGAAAAAGGAAATCAGCGTGGGATCGCAAGACCAGATCAACGCCGCGCTCGAACCCGACAGCCGCGCGCTGAACGAATTGGTCGTCACGGCGCTGGGTATCAAGCGCGACGCCAAAGCCCTGACCTACGCCACGCAGACCATCCGGTCGAACCAGCTTAACGAGGTGCGCGACGGCAACGTACTCAATACCTTGCAGGGTAAAATTGCGGGGGCATACATCACCCAGGGATCGGGCGGGGTTGGCTCCGGCTCACGGATTGTGTTGCGCGGAAACCGGTCTATCCAGGGCACCAACAACGCCCTGATCGTAGTCGACGGTGTGCCCATCAACAACAGCACCTATAGCGTACCCAGCAGCGATTTTGGGGCTGTGGCCGGGTCAGACGGGGCATCGAACATTAACCCCGACGACATTGAAACCACCACCATTCTGCGCGGTGCCTCAGCAGCGGCGCTCTACGGCAGTCAGGCGGCCAACGGGGTGATTCTGATTACAACGAAAAAAGGTAAAGCCGGCAAAGTATCACTCGATATAAATTCGGGCGTTTCGGTTGATAATCCCTTTATCCTGCCTTCGGTGCAAAACCAGTATGGGCAGGGCGTAGGCGGCAAGATTGACCCCGCCAAAGGCGAAAGCTGGGGCGCTGCCCTCGATGGGCGGTCGTTTACCAACTACCTCGGCAACCAGGCCACCTATTCAGCCCAGCCCAACAATATCCGCGACTTTTTCCGGTCGGCGGTGAGCCTCAATAACTCCATCGGTATTTCGGGCGGGTCAGACAAATCGCAGACGTACCTGTCATACACCAACAACGCCCTGCAAGGCACCGTGCCGGGCAACGACCTGAACCGTCACACGGTGAACCTGCGCCTGAGCAACCAGATCAGTTCGAAGTTTTCGACCGACGCCAAGATCACCTACATCAACCAGAGCATTGATAATAAGCCCCGCACGGGTGAAGAAAACGCCCCGGTGATCGACATCTACCAGATTCCGCGCAACGTGTCGCTGGACGATGCTAAGAACTACGAGACGACCGACAACCTGGGTTTGCCCAAGCCAACGGCCTGGCCATCAACGCTTTCGTCGATCTACCAGAACCCGTATTGGATGCTGAACCGCACCAACATCACCGAACAGCGCGACCGCGTGATTGGGTTCCTGTCGGCGAAATACCAGCTTACGCCGTTCCTAAGTGTGCAGGGCCGCGCCAACCTCGACAAGTCGTTCGACAAAAACGACCAGAGCTATTCGCAGGGCACCATTCTGTGGGCCTCGCAGCCGGGTGGTTTCTACTCTCGCAACAACACCATTACCACCCAAAAGTGGTTCGATGTGCTGATTGAGGGCAAAAACACCCTGACGAAAGACCTGCAACTCGACTACCGTGTGGGGGCCATTTTGCAGGATTCGCGCTACGAAAACACGTATTCGGAAGCTAACGGCCTGAACATCCCGAATCGGTTCAACCTGAACTTCGGCTCGACGCAGCGGTTGGGCGACGATTTCTCGCATTCACAAACGCAGTCGGTCTATGGGCAGGCCACCCTGGCCTATCGGGATGCCATCTTCCTGGATGCCAGCCTTCGTAATGACTGGTCGAGCACATTACCCAAACCATATACCTACCAATATCCGTCGGTGGGCGTGTCGGCGGTGCTGTCGGAATTGTTCGATCTGAAAGGTGCCCTGTCGTTCCTGAAAGTAAACGCGTCATTGGCGCAGGTGGGCAACGGCGCAAGCGCTTATCTGCTGCAAACCAACTATTCCTACAGTCAGGGGGCGGGTACGGGTTTCATCAGCCGGGCGGGTACGCAGGCTATTGGCAACCTGAAACCGGAGATCACCAAAAGTATTGAGTTTGGCGTGGATGCCCGGTTCCTCAACAATCGCATCGGGGCCAACCTGACCTACTACCAGACCAATTCGGTAAACCAACTGCTCACGCTGGGCCTGGCGCCGGCGTCGGGTTTCTCGAACCAGTACATCAACGCGGGCGATATTCAAAATTCTGGTATTGAGTTGGTTATCAACGGAACAGCCGTAAAAACCAACAATTTTAGCTGGGACGTGACCTTTAACCTGGGCCGCAACCGAAATACCATCAACAGCCTGAGCGATGATGTGAAGCAGGCCCTGTTGGGTGGTGGCTATAGCCGGTCGGCTACGCCCATTGTGAAAGAAGGCGGCTCATACGGTGACCTGGTGGCGTATCGCTGGAAAACCAACACCAATGGGCAATACATTGTCACGGCCGACGGTCGTCCGGTGGCTACGAAAGACCAGGAATTCATTGGCAATTTCAACCCTAAAATGCTCCTGGGCCTTACCAACGTGTTTAATTATAAAGGCTTCTCATTACGTGTCCTCGTCGATGGTCGGCTGGGCGGCATCGTCACGTCGGGTACGGAAATGAACCTGGCCTTCAGTGGTATTCCTGAAGTAACGGCTCAAAACCGGGCAGGTGGCTGGATATTGCCGGGCGTAACCGAGACGGGCGAGACCAATACGAAGGCGATCAACGCCGAGCAGTTCTGGCAAACGGTGTCGGGCAAGCGCTATGGCTGGGGTGAGTTTTTTACCTACGACGCCACCAATTTCCGGGTGCGCGAACTGTCGCTGGGCTACGGCATTCCCGTGCCAACCAACTTCTTCATCAAGTCGGCCCGGCTGTCGTTTGTGGCGCGGAACCTGTTCTGGCTCTACCAGGGCAAGTCGATTCTGGAGATTCCGGGCGTGGGCAAGCGCACTATGCCGTTCGACCCCGATATTAACCTCGGCAACGGCAATTTCCAGGGTGTAGAATACGGTACGCTGCCCTCGAATCGCAGCCTCGGCTTCAACCTGAAACTTTCGTTCTGAACATTCGTTGGACTCCAACCCCATCAACGCAGTTAGCTCATGAAAATCAACAAAAACTTCGTCCATAAAGCCCTCGTGGGCCTTTGCGTGGCGGGTCCGCTGGCCGTTTTGGCACCGGGCTGCACCAGCAGTTTCGACGAGATCAACACCGACAAGACCAAGATTTCGACCATTGGTAAAAGCGAAATTCCGTACCTGTTCTCCAAGGCACAGTCGGCGTCGACGCTCAACTATTACCACTATCAGGTGGGGCAAAACCTGTTCTCTGACCAGTATGCGCAGTATTTCGCCTGTGTGGCCACTTACTTTCCGTCGGATCGGTTTGTGATCCGAATGGACTGGATTGGTGATCCCTGGACGGAAACCTACACGCAGGCGGTGCCGCAGATGAAGACCATCCTGGCGAACACCGATGCCGCTTCGGCCGAAAACGCCATCACCAACGTCTGGTGGGTGTGGACGTTCCACCGCTGGACAGACCACATCGGGCCGATCCCCTATTTCAAAGCGGGCGAACCGGCGCAAACGGTGGCTTATGACGCGCAACCCGTTATCTACGACGACTTTTTCAAACGCCTCGACAAAGCCGTGGCCGTGCTGAAAACCAAAACCGCCGACAAGCCCTTTGGCTCGTTTGACCTGGTCTACGGTGGGGACGTAAACAAGTGGATTCGGTTTGCCAACACGCTTCGGTTGCGGCTGGCCCTGCGGGTATCGAAAGTAGACCCGGCCCGCGCCAAAACCGAGGCCGAAGCCGCCGTGGCCGGTGGCGTGCTGGCCAACAGCCCCGACGACGATGCGCTGGTGCAACGCAGCAAAAAAGGCAACGACTACAACGGCCTCGCGATCATGTCAGACTGGAATGAGTTCCGGATGAGCGCGTCGATGGAATCGACGCTGAAAGGCTATGCCGATCCGCGCATGCCGGTATATTTCCTGCCTGCCGTGAAAACAAATACCTACGAAGGGCTTCGCAACGGATTGGCTACCAGTCAATTAACTGATCCCGTAAACACAGCCGATGCCAACTCACACGTGGGTGAACGCTGGACGTCGGCGGGGTTAGAGACGCCACAGAACGTGATGGCCACCGCCGAGGCGTACTTCCTGCGGGCCGAGGGTGCGCTTAACGGCTGGAACATGGGCGGCGGCACCGCGCAGGCTTATTACGAAAAAGGCATCGAGAATTCGATGAAGCAGTGGGGCATTACCGATGCCGCCGCGATCAAAGCCTACCAGACAAGCCCCAAAAAGCCCGTTGCCCCCGGCGACTTCCTGAAGTCGGCCCCGATGACCGACGTGCCCGTTGCTTTTGGTGCTACGGCAGCCATTCAGCGCGAGCAGATCGCTACCCAGAAATGGCTGGCCCTCTTCCCCGACGGCTTTGAAGGTTGGGCGGAATACCGCCGCACGCGGCTGCCCAAACTCTACCCCGTGGCCAACTCCGACAATCCGGACATTGCCGCTGGCGGTGTACTGCGCCGCATTCCGTTTCTCGACGTAGAGCGGAATACCAACGGTGCTGAAGTAAAAAAAGCTGAGGCCCTGCTGGGTGGCACCGACAAAGTGACCACGCCGCTGTGGTGGGATAAGAATTAACATTATAGGTAATAGTTTGAAAACAGAGCTGCCGTTGGTGGCTCTGTTTTTTTGTAGATTAGGGTTTGTCTGTCCAGCCCACGGTTTCAACCGTGGGCTGGACACTATTCACAATCTTTCGCCCCAATGCGCCGCATCCTCCCCATCCTCCTCCTCGCCTTGCAAGCCTGTTCCCAAACCGAGAAGCCTCTATTTGAAGAGCTTACGCCTGAAAAAATAGGTATCACGTTTGCCAATATGGTGGTGCAGGACGGGGATAATAACGTGCTCAACTACCCCTACTATTTCAACGGTGGCGGCGTGGCGGTGGGCGATCTGAACAACGACGGCCTAGCCGACGTGTATTTTACCGGCAACCGCGTACCGAATAAACTGTACCTGAACCGGACCATTTTCCAGAAGGAAGCCGGTGCCGAAGCCCAGATCCATTTCGACGACGTGACCGAGAAAGCGGGCGTATCGGCCCCAACGGGCTGGAAAACCGGTGTGACCCTTGCCGACGTCAACGCCGATGGCTGGCTCGATATCTACGTCTGCCGCTCGGCCCAAAGCGACTCCACGTTGCGGCGTAACCTGCTGTTTATCAACAATCACGCTGACATCACGGGCGTACCTACCTTCACCGAACGGGCCGCCGAATTTGGAATTGCCGACGATTCGTATTCCACGCAGGCCGCCTTTTTCGATTATGACGGCGACGGTGATCTGGACCTGTTTGTGTTGAACCACTCGCTGCCCCAATATGCCGGATTCAGTAAGTTGCTGGGCACGTTGAAGACCGAAAAAAGCACCCACTTCGGCTCGAAACTATACCGCAATGAGGGCACGCCCGCCGTGCCCTCATTCGTGGACGTATCGGCAACGTCGGGCTTGATTAACAACGTGTTAAGCTTTGGTTTGGGCATTGCCGTGTCGGATTTGAACGGCGATGGCTGGCCCGATCTGTACATCTCGAACGATTTCAACGAGGAAGATTATCTGCTCCTGAACATCCCTGATGCGAAATCGGGAGCGCCGCATTTTCGCAACGTAATCAGGACCGCCACGGGTCACACGTCGCTCTATTCGATGGGCTCCGACGTGGCCGATATCAACAACGACGCCCGCCCCGACATCATCACGCTGGATATGCTCCCCGCCTCCAATGAGCGCATCAAACTCTCCTCCGGCGACGATAATTTCGACAAGTACAACCAACTGCTCCGCGCCGGTTTTCACCCCCAAACCATGCGGAATATGGTGCAACTCAATACAGGTCAGGGGGCTACCTTCTCCGAAATCGGCCAACTTTCCGGGGTGTCCAATACCGACTGGAGCTGGTCGGCGTTGCTGGCCGACTATGATGGCGACGGCTGGAAAGACCTGTTCGTGACGAATGGCTATGAGAAGGATTACACCAACATGCAGTTCCTGAAATACACCGTCGATGAGCGGGTGAAGGCGCAGCAGGGCGCGCAGGCAGCGTCAGTGGATCAGATTCTGGACAAGATGCCGGGCATCGACGTGGGGGGGTATCTGTTCCGAAACAACGGCGATAGTTCGCTGACGTTCAGGGATATGACGCAGGACTGGGGCCTCACCCGCGCCGTGAAGGCCAACGGTGCCGCCTACGCTGATTTTGATAACGACGGGGATTTAGACCTGATCGCCAACGTCATGAACGGGCCATCGGTGGTGTATAAAAACAGCGCGGTACAGCAGGGGAGGGGTACGTTTTTAGCGGTCGATATAGTGCAAGAAAACCCCACGCGGCAGCTCATCGGTACGAAGGTGTGGGTGTATGCAGGCGGGCAGACACAATATGAGGAATTCTCGCCGGTGCGGGGGTTTCAGTCGTGCAGTTATGGCCCGTTGCGCTTTGGTATGACCGGGCATCCGTCGGCTGATTCGGTGCGGATTGTTTATCCCGATAATCATACACAACTGCTTGTCAATGTGCCGGTTAAGGCGGTATTATGGCCAAAATATGAACAGTCTGTAGCGGGGTTTGTGTACCCCGCTGAGGCTCCGGTTCCTTATGTGGCTACGCCGGTGCCAGGGTGGGTGCAAACGCCGGTCGATACCAACGATTTCAAACAACAACTGCTGCTGCCGTACCAGTTTTCATACAGCGGCCCCAAACTCGCCACCGGCGACGTGAACGGCGACGGTCGGCTGGACGTGTACGCGGGTGGCCCAAAAAGTCAGGCTGGAGCGCTCTTTTTACAGCAAGCCGATGGCTCTCTTTCCAAGGTAAATATGCCCGCTTTTGAGGCAGATAAAGCCAGTCAGGATGAAGCCGCGACGTTTTTCGATGCTGACGGCGACGGTGATATGGACCTGTATGTGGTCAGTGGTGGCTACCCGTTTTCGGCGGGTGATCGGCTGTTGCAAGACCGGCTGTATCTGAACGATGGACAGGGCGGATTCACTAAGGCGTCTGGTGCGTTACCCGTTGACAATCAAGCTGGTTCGTGCGTGGTGCCGCTGGATGTGGATGGCGATAAAGACCTCGATTTGTTTGTGGGAACGCGGTTTGTACCCGGTCAATACCCACGTTCGGAAGCCAGCTTTTTGCTCCTGAATGAGGGCAAAGGACCGGGCGGCGTTCCGTCGTTCAAAAAATCCCCGGCTTCGGCATTGCCGCTACCTACGGGACTGGTTTGCGATGCCCGCGCCGCAGACCTGAACAAAGACGGAAAACCAGACCTGATTGTGGTGGGCGAATGGATGGCCCCGACGGTGCTGCTCAACGAGGGTGGTCACTTCACCGATGCTACCAAACAGTGGATGCCCGCTAATCAGGAAGGTTGGTGGAACTGCCTCACCGTGGCTGATTTCGACAACGACGGCGACGCGGATATGGTGGCGGGTAACTACGGATTGAATTCCCAATTTAAAGCCACGCCCGCCCGCCCGGTGCAGCTTACCCACGGCGATTTCGACGGCGACGGACGCATTGATCCGTTTATGACCTATTTCGTGCAGGGCAAAGCGTACCCCTACGCCAGCCGCGACGAAGCCCTGGGGCAGGTCAACTTCCTCAAAGCCCGCTTCCCCGATTACACCCGCTACGCCAACGCCACCCTCACCGATCTCTTCGCTCCCGACGAACTGACTAAAGGCATCGTGATCAACGCAAAAACCTTGAAGTCAACGTATTACGAAAATAAAAACGGTAAGTTTATCGCTCACCCGTTACCCGTCGAAGCCCAGTTTACGCCAGTTTTTGCCCTCGAATCCGTCGATTTCGACCATGATGGTGACCTTGATTTACTCCTCGGCGGTAACATTTCACAAGCCCGCGTCCGCGTTGGCCGGTCCGATGCGAGCTACGTTCCTCTGTTTGAAAACCAGAAAGGCCACTTCCGTTTCCGTGCCAACGCGGGCATCCGTGGCGATGTGCGGGGACTGGCCCGGCTGAGCGATTCAGACGTGATTGTGGGTGTTAATGGCGGAAGTTTGGTACGACTGACACGCCCCTAAACATTCCCATTACACTGCCCGTTTTCACTGCGAAACAAACACGCTATGAACTCGATAGATGAATGGGTAGACCAGTTACTACACAATAACGAGCGGGCCGGGGTATCGCGGAAATCATTTCTACGAACGGCTGCTATTGGAGCCGTCAGTGGTATCGCAGCGGCCTGTTCTACGGGGAAATCGACTGGTAAGAAAGGCGGCTCGGCACCCGTTTCGGAAGCCCCGACAGACGGCAAACCATCGTCGGAAACGGTGGCCGCGCAGTCCGCCATG
Organism: Cytophagales bacterium; assembly: GCA_038230755.1. Classification (GTDB taxonomy): domain Bacteria; phylum Bacteroidota; class Bacteroidia; order Cytophagales; family Spirosomataceae; genus Fibrella. The sequence goes on from JBBRMP010000007.1 coordinate 47,688, forward strand.
AAGCCGCAGAATACCATCAACCCGGAGCAACCCGTGAAGCTGGAGCAGTGGAAAGCCGCCACCGAACGCCAAAGCGGCCCCACACCCGCGCCCATGCCACCTGACAAGCGCGTGGGCTACGCCATTGTGGGCCTGGGGCATCTGGCGCTGGAAGAACTGATGCCTGCTTTCGCCCAATATAAGAAATCGAAAGTGGTGGCGCTGGTGAGCGGTAGCCCCGAAAAAATGCTCAAGGTGGCCCGTCAGTACGGTATTTCGGAGAAAAGTTGCTACAGCTACGCCACCTACGACCGCCTGAAAGACAATCCCGAAGTACAGGTGATCTACATTGTGTTGCCCAACTCCATGCACGCGGAATACACCATTCGCGGGGCTAAAGCGGGCAAGCACATTCTGTGCGAAAAGCCGATGGCCAACTCCGCCGCCGAGTGTCAGGCCATGATTACGGCTTGCCAGAAAGCCAACCGCAAGCTGATGGTGGCCTACCGCATTCAGTATGAACCCTACAACCGACTCGTGCGCGACATGGTCCGGGCCAGTCAGTTTGGCAAGACCAAACACATTGAGGCCGTCAACGTCCAGAACTCGGATAACCCGGCGCATTGGCGGTTCAAAAAAGCCCTTGCTGGGGGCGGCTCCCTGCCTGACGTGGGCTTGTATTGCCTCAACACCATTCGCTACATCACCGGCGAAGAGCCAACGGAAGTTTTTGCGTACCAGTCGAGTACGCCCGGCGATCCGCGTTTCAAGGAGGTGGAAGAGATGGTGAGCTGGCAGATGAAATTTCCGGGCGGCATCACGGCCAACTGCCTCACAAGCTACGGCGTCCACGAAACGCGCCGGTATCGCGTCATGGCCGAACGCGGCTGGATTGGCCTTGACCCTGCCTTTTCGTACAACGGCCTGAAGATGGAAGTAGCCTTCGCCGAAAAGAAAGCCGAACGCCGCGAGAACGTCAACCTCCAGGAAATGAACCAGTTCGGGGCCGAGATCGACCACATGTCGGAGTGTGTCCTGACCGACCGGGTGCCGTTCACGCCCGGCGAAGAAGGCCTTCAGGATCAGCGTATTATGGAGGCCATTTACAAATCAGCTAAGTCAGGCCGCCCCGTCAAAGTAGCCTCGGCGGTAAAAGCCCCCCGTGGTAAAAATGCTACGTCAGCCATGACAAAGCTGGATCAGTTCCGCGGGCCACTGCCGAAAATGGAGTAAGTTCAACACAGAGACACAGAGGAATCACAGAGAACACAGAGTTTTTCTTTCATTTGTAACAAAACTCTGTGTTCTCTGTGATTCCTCTGTGTCTCTGTGTTGAACTTACTCCATTCCTGCATGACCAAAAATTTTTCTCCTGAATCGCTCCCCGTTGCTGTGGTTGGCCTGGGGCTAATGGGCTGTAGCATAACTACTTGTCTGCTTATGGCGGGGCACCCGGTGGTGGCTGTGGCACCCATTTCGACCGATCTGCCCACCGCCGAACCACGCATCCGGCACCATCTGAACGACCTGCTGAAGCACGTTATCGTGACGGGGGAGCCGGACTTTTTCCTCAAGAACCTGACCATCACCGACGACTATTCGGCCCTAAAACCGTGTCGGCTGGTGATTGAATGTACCCTCGAAAACGTCGACATCAAACGCGCTGTGTATGGGTTAATCGAGGCGCAGGTGGCCGACGAAACGGTGATTGCCTCCAATACATCGGCCATTCCAATTACGCAGTTGCAGGGCCTCACGCGCCGTCCGCAGCGGTTTATTGGGTTGCACTGGGCCGAACCATCGCACACGACGCGGTTTCTGGAGGTCATTTGCGGCGACCAGACCGAACTACCCTACGCCGAATTTTTCTACGACCTCTCGCACCATTGGGGCAAAGAACCGACACTTGTTCGAAAGGATATTCGCGGGTTCATCACCAATCGGCTCATGTATGCTATGTACCGCGAGGCGTTTGCGCTGGTCGAAGACGGCTACGCCACCATCGAAGACGTAGACCGGGCCTGCCGAAACAACGCGGGCTACTGGATGACCCTCGTGGGCGTGTTTCGGTGGATGGACCTCACCGGCGTACCCGCTTATCTGAACGTGCTGAAAGACCTTTGGCCCACCCTCAGCACCCGCACCGACGTGCCCAAACTGATTCAGGACATCGTAGACCGGGGTGGTCGCGGCGTGGCCAACGCCGACGGCTTCTACGACTACACCCCCGAAGAAGCCGACGCCTGGCGCAGTACCTTCGAGCGGTTTAGCTACGAAATCCGTGACCTCGCGCTCCGCTACCCCGCCGATGTGGTAAAACGACAATTAGATAAGTGAGTCATAAGTCCTGGAGTCGTAAGCGCTTGTCGGCGTAACCCCCTATGAACAACCAAATTGCCATCGTCACCGGAGCCGCGTCGGGTATTGGCCGGGCCATTGCGCATCAATTTATTGCCAACGGTGCCACCGTGGCCCTGCTTGATCTGAACACCGACACCGTGGCCGCCGAAGCTATACAGTTAGGCGAAAAAGCGGCGGCTTTTCCTGTCGATTTGACCAATGAACTGGCTGTGCAACAGACCGTTGTAGAGGTGCTTTCCCGGTTTGGACAGATCGACGTTTTGGTGAATGCGGCGGGGATTACAGGCTTGACCCAAACGCCCACGCACCTGATGCCGCTGGATAACGTGCGGGCCGTTTTTGACCTGAATTTCTGGGGGGCACTTTATTTGACCAAAGCCGTACTGCCCGCTATGCTGGCCCGAAATTATGGCCGCATTTTGCACGTCGCCAGCATTGCGGGCAAGGAGGGCAACCCCGGTATGTTAGGGTATTCGGCCTCGAAAGCGGCTGTCATTGGCATGACCAAAGCGCAGGGCAAGGAATATGCCGAGACGGGTATCACCGTCAATGCCATCGCCCCCGCCGTGATCATGACCCCGCTCGTAGAAGCCCTCCCCGACGCGCAGGTGCGCTATATGACCGATAAAATTCCGATGCACCGCTGTGGCACATTGGTGGAAGTGGCTGATTTAGTGTCGTTTATCGTGTCGAAACAAAACAGTTTCACCACCGGCTTCTGCTATGACCTCAGCGGTGGCCGGGCAACGTATTAGGTAGTTTAGGGAAACTCCCCATATCATGCTCAACGACGATAACTGGTTCTTGATCGACAATGCGGGTGAAATCGATTCGCCTGCGTTGCTGGTATACCCCGCTCGTGTAGACGCGAATATCCGCACGGCGGTGGCGTTGGCGGGTGGGCCGGAAAAGCTGCGCCCACACGTGAAGACGCATAAGATGCGGGCCGTGACGGAGTTGCTGCTGGCGGCGGGCATTCATCAATTCAAGTGCGCCACCATTGCCGAAGCCGAAATGCTGGCACAAGCTGGTGCCCCCGACGTGCTGCTGGCCTATCCCGTTGTTGGCCCAAAGGTGATTCGGCTAAAAGCGTTGACGGAGCAGTATCCGGCCACCCGTTTTTCGTGTCTGGTGGACGACATCGACGCGGCCCGGCATCTGTCAGCGGTGTTTTCCGGGAGGCATCTTGACGTGTTTATCGACCTCAATGTAGGTATGAATCGCACGGGTATCTTACCCGAAAAAGCGGCTGTTCTATTTAAGCAACTAATTGGTATTGACAGTATTAGTTGCACTGGCTTGCATGCATACGACGGTCACATTCACGCAACGGACATAGTCGAACGGACGCGGGAAGCTAACGCAGCCTACGCCCTGGCAGAAGGCGTTCGGCAGGAAATCGAGCGCGAATGTGGTGTGCCGCTGAGCCTTGTTATTGGTGGCACACCCACGTTTGTTATCCATGCACGGCGCGGTGTCGAGCGGCTACAGACCAGCCCTGGCACGTTTGTTTTCTGGGATGCGGGCTACGCCCGAATGCTGCCCGAATTGCCCTTTCAGATCGCAACTGCCCTGCTCACGCGGGTGGTATCTGTGGTGGATGGCCACACGCTAACGCTCGATTTGGGCTATAAATCAGTCGCGGCTGAATCGCCATTGCCGCGCGTCGTTTTTTCGCAACACGCTGATGTCGAAGTAATTAGCCAAAATGAAGAGCACCTGACTGTCCACCTTCCCGACACCAGCCGTCATTTTTCCGGCGAAGTCTGGTACGCCATTCCCATCCATATTTGTCCCACCGTAGCCTTGTACGAAAAAGCCTTTACGGTCGAAAACAGCCACGTCTCCGGCGAATGGCCCGTTACGGCGCGGGACCGGCGAATTGGAGTTTAGATCAATACTATGTTCACCATCGACCTACACCTCGACATGGCGCTCAACGCCATTGAATGGAACCGCGACTACCGGCAACCGGTGGCCGCGATTCGGCAATCAGAAACCGGCCTGACCGACAAGCCCGACCGGGGGCGCGGCGTGGTGTCGCTGCCGGAGTTGCGCCGGGGCAATATTGGCCTCGTGGTGGCCACGCAGATTGCCCGGTTCAACCAGACCGACACCCGTTTGCCCGGTGCGGGCTGGAACTCGCCGCAACAGGCGTGGGCCATGACACAGGCGCAACGGGCGTGGTACGAGGCGATGGAAGCCGAGGGTGAGATGCGTCAGATTGTCTCGTTAACGGCTCTGAATGAGCATGTTGCCTTTTGGCAGGATATCACGGTAGCCAACGACAAAAAGCCCGTCGGCTACATCCTGAGCCTCGAAGGAGCCGACTCGCTGGTCAATTTATCGTACCTCGAAAAGGCGTATGCCTATGGTCTGCGGGCCATCGGACCGGCGCACTACAGTACGGGCCGCTACGCCCCCGGCACGGGTTTGACCGGCCCGCTCACGCCGTTGGGCCGCGATCTGCTCCGCGAAATGGACCAGCTAAACATGATTTTGGACGCGACCCACCTCACCGACGAAGGCTTCGACGAGTCGCTCGATTTGTATCAGGGTGCTGTCTGGGCGAGTCACCACAACTGCCGCGCATTGGTGCCGCACCAACGCCAGCTTACCGACGAACAGATTTTGTGCCTGGCCGAACGCGGAGCCATCATCGGCGGCTGTCTGGATGCCTGGATGATGAAACCCGGCCTTACCCAACGCGCCCTGTTCGAGGCCAAAACCCTCGGCGTCACCCTCGACACGCTGGTCGACCACTACGATCATATCTGTCAACTCACCGGTTCATCACGCCATTGTGCCCTCGGCTCTGACCTCGACGGCACCTACGGCCTCGAACAATCGCCCGCCGATTTAGATACCATTGCCGACGTACAAACGATAGCAGAATTACTTAAAAAGCGTGGCTATTCAGCCGACGATATAAACAACCTGTTTCACGAAAACGCGCTTCGCTTTTTGCGAAAGGCCTGGGCTTGAAATAATGAACGCAGTGCCGCCCCAATCAAGTTAAAACCCAGTTAACGCCCGCAGTTTATAGCTTATCTGAATTGAGTGATTAGGTTGTTGTCTGTTTCGCGCTGTAGGCCGCCTGGGAAGCCAACCCGCGTCGTCAGTAATGAGCAGGGCTATAAAACCAGTCATTCCTTCGGGATTGTTTGCGGTAAGGCTACTATTTATAGATAAAATTTTGCTTTATAAAAATGCAATTGTACTCACCAGGAACGGAAAGTTCTACTAAAACACGTTTTTATACTTAAGTAAAAATAGTATTTTTTTCATAACACAAAGACTAATAAGCAATTAGACTCAGTAGCGAACGATCACAGGCCCCACCACTCAATTTATAAACAAGTAGTTTGGCCAAATTTTTTATTGAGTTAGCGGGAACGCACATTATTTTTGGGATTCATTTGTTCAGTTTTCCAAACATTCTTATTAACACAACTATGTTCAAAACTATACTCAACGTTGTCTGGCTGAGTTTACTGTTTTGTCTGCCCCTACTGGCACAGGACATCTCTATCAGCGGACGCGTTACCGCCACAGATGACGACTCTGGCCTACCCGGCGTGAGCGTACAGGTGAAAGGCACCACACGCGGTGCCACCACCGATGCCAACGGCACTTACCGGATTAGTGCTCCGGGCAACAGTGCGCTGGTGTTTAGCTTCATCGGCTACACCCGGCAGGAAGTCATCGTCAACGGTCAGGCAACAATCAACGTGAAACTGGCGGGCGATCAACAGCAGTTGAACGAGGTGGTCGTGATTGGCTACGGCACCCAAACCCGGCAGGATGCCACGGGCAGTATTTCGAGCGTAAAAGGTGCGGCCATTGCCCAGACACCCGTGCAGAGTTTCGACAGCGGGTTGGCCGGACGAAGTGCCGGGGTGCAAATCACCGTGCCTAATGGCGTGTTGAACAACCCACCCGTGTTTCGTATTCGGGGTACAAACTCGATTTCACTTAGTTCACAGCCGCTGATCGTGATTGATGGCGTGCCGACCTACACCGGCGACCAGGGATTGAGCAATGCCCCCAGCAACCCGCTGGCGAGCATTAATCCCAACGACATCGAGAGTATCGACATTGCCAAAGATGCCGCCGCAACGGCCATCTACGGTAGCCGCGCCGCCAACGGCGTGGTGTTTGTGACTACCAAGCGCGGCAAGCCGGGTAAGGTGCGCGTAAACTACGACGGCTGGTTTGGCACGTCGGAAGCCTACCGGTTGCCTACGATGCTGAACGCCAGCGAATACGTAGCGTTTAAATCGGCGGCGGTGGCCAACAACCCAAGCTCGTCGGCCAAGTTTGTGCAAACCAACGACGCCAACGGCAACCCCATCAACACGCGCTGGTACGACTACATCTACCGCAAAGGGATGTCGCAAAGCCACACCGTGAACGTATCGGGCGGTAACGACAACACCAATTATTACTTCGCTACGGGCTACACCAAGCAGCAGGGCATCATTCGCCGCAACGACTTTAACCGCGCCAACGTGCTGTTTAACGTAGACAGCAAACTGGGCAAGGCGGTGACTATTGGGGGTAAAATCGCGTACTCAAACGAGGAAAATCTGGCGGCGGGTACGTCGGGGTCGCTCAACGGCGAAGCTTACAACACCGGCGGTCTGGGTAGGGTTGGTCTGGTGCTGCCCCCCATCCTGGCTCCCTACAACAACGACGGTACGTATAACGTAAACGGGTCGGCCATTGGCTACGCGGGCAACATCACGGGTACGTCTATTTCATACCCCAACCCCCTGCCGATGCTGGACCAGAACCGGTCGAACACGGAAAACAACCACATTCAGTCGAACGTGTATTTGCAGGTGAAACCCCTTAACTGGATTACCCTGCGCAGCACCTACGGTATCGACTACCTCTTTGCCGACAACGAAATTTTCCAGTCGCCTATTTCGGGCGATGGTTATTCGTCGACGGGGAATGCATCGAGCATTTTTGCCCGGAATAAAACCTGGCTCTGGACCAACACCGCCCAGTTCGACAAGACCTTTGGTGGGGCGCATAATTTCAGCCTGCTGGTGGGGCAGGAGCAGCAGCGACGTACCTACGTGTCGTATGGCATCAACAGGCAAACCCTGTCTGATCCGGCCTATACCAACATTCAGGCAGGCTGGGTTACGACCAACCCCTCTGGTCTGGGCTACGGCGAAAACTATTTACTGTCGGCATTTGGGCGGTTAAACTACAACTACAAAGAGAAATATCTGCTGAGCGGCAATCTGCGTCAGGACGAATATTCGGCGTTGGGCCAGAAAAAAGGGGTGTTCTACGGCGCATCGGCGGGCTGGGAAATCACGAAAGAAGATTTCTGGAAATCGGCGGGTATCGACCGGGTATTCAGCAGTTTCAAAGTTCGGGGAAGCTACGGTAAAGTGGGTAACATTGGTGGTATTGGCGACTACACGCCTTATTCTATCTACGCGTCGAGCCTCTACGGCGGCGGATCGACCCTCTATTTCAGCAGCGTGGGCAACCCCGACCTGCGGTGGGAAACCAGCACCAAAACCGACGTGGGTATCAACTTCGGTTTGCTCAACGACCGCATCACGGGCGAGGTGGCCTACTACCACAACAACATCGACAACCTGATTTTGTATGTGGCTCAGGCTCCATCGACGGGCTTGCCAACCAACCCACCCCAAAACGTGGGTACGATGTATAACAAGGGCCTGGAACTGTCGTTCAACGCCCGGATCATCAGCACGAAGGATTTCCAGTGGACGTCGAACTTCAACATTACGTTCAACAAAAACGAAGTAACGGCACTGGCTCCGGGTCTGAACGTGCTGCAATCGGCCACGTCGGGCCTCGAAACGGTGAACCAAACGGCACCGGGCTATCCGCTCGGCAACTTATGGGTGGTGCGCACGGGTGGGGTTGACCCCGCCACGGGCAAGCGTATTTTTATCAACTCGGCGGGGCAGAACGTCTA
>JBBRMP010000008.1:0-55930 GCA_038230755.1 Cytophagales bacterium
AGGCTCAATGGTACACTAACCAAGTTGTCTGAAGTATACTTTACTGGTTGCCGTGTTACTATAACCCTATCTGACTCCCTTGCATCAGTAACTTTTGAGACGTCAAGTAGGCCTAAGATTTTTATGAGAAAGCCCTGTATATGGGCATTGGCGTGCCAATCACAGTGCAGAAAGATGGAGCCGGTTGGTTTCAGCACGCGGTGCATTTCCTGAACGCGGTCTTTCAGCCAGCTTATGTAATGGTCGATGCCGCCCGAAAACCGGTCTTCAAAGGAACGCACCTCCCCTTTGTCGCCCCAAATCACTTCGTAGGTCCGGTTGCTGAAAAACGGGGGGTCGAGGTAAACCAGATCAACCGTTTCGGAATCAATGGCACGTAGAATTTCTAAATTATCGCCTAACAGCAGTTGGTTGAGGGGCATAGATGCGGAAGTCTGAACGGTGCCAGCAAGTTAATACCAGTAAACTAACATACGAAACAGTTAGACAAATGACCGTAGCCTATTTATACCCTGCCCCAACCGTTGAAGGTGCCTCCAGGTCATTGATTGAGCCGCCCCCGCTGTTCACTGTTGAGCCGTACCATAGTGCGGGCAGACTTGCTGATCCGTCGACCCGTTTAGACAATCGTCCTGTATTTTATCATGTATTCGCTTAAATTAATAACCCCGTCGAGGTTCATCTTTTTACGAAGTCGGTAGCGTTTCAGCTCAACGCTGCGCTGGGTGATGTTTAGCAGTTGAGCAATTTCTTTGGTCGATAAATTCATGCGCAGATAGGCTGCTAATTTTAAATCACCCTGGCTCAAATCCGGGTATTTTTCGATCAGGTGTTTCAGGAACTGCTCGTGTACTTTATTGAAATTAGCCTCGAATAGTTGCCAGTCCTGCTCGCTCGAAATGTTGGTATCGATCAGGTAGTTGATTCGTTGAAAATCAGTGGTGGATACCCCACTGTTCAGCCTCGATTTTACCTGGTTCAGTTCATCTTTCAACTGCACCAGCAGTTCATTTTTTTGAATCAGCGACATCGTCGAGTTGGCCAGTTCTGCTGATTTTTGAATCAGGCCCTGCTCCAGTTGGTCTTTCTGCAACAGAATAATGTCGCGCTGGCTGGCTTCTTCCTGGTGGCGAAGCTGCTCTTCTAGTTTAGCACGTACCTGATTCTGTTTTATGGCCACGCGCCGCAGGTGGAGCTGGTAGAAAAAACGCAGCCGGCCGGCCAGCACCAGTGCATACAGTATTTTGCTCCAGGTGGTCCAGTACCAGGGGGGCAGCAGATGAAAGGTGAAGGTGGCTTCCACCGTACTGAGATTCGACCGGAGGTGCAGCATATACCGGCCCGGCGGCAGGTTGTTGAACTCTTTCTGGTGAATCGCCGCGTAGGGCGACCAGTTGTCCATGCTGTTTTCCAGCCAGTAACTGTAATTAATTGGCCGCGTATAATTGGGGGTGCAGAACGTAATGAGCAGATCGGCCTGGCGGTGCGAAAAGGATAATTCAGGCGGTGGCCCCTGAAACGTGTAGCTGACGCCTGCATTTGTTACCGCCGCCACCGACCGGATCAGCGGTGGCCGGACGGTGGTGTTGACCAGCCGGGGTAACTCGGCGCGGGGCAGGAGCGCAATCCCGTTTTCGCGGCAGAAGGCGAAATACGTTGAATCGAGCGGCACCATCGCTTCGGACTCCTCAGCCCACTGATTCGTTCGGATGGGTACGTCGCGGGGCCGTTCATCACTCGATGGCACGTAGGCCAGCGTACCATTGCGACGAAGCACGAACAGGGCCGAATCAGACGCCGGAAAGAGCCGTTGAATGTCGGGGTTGTGCTGGACGAACGGCGTTTGGTCGCGCACAAACCGGTCGGTGGCAGGATCAAAACGCTGCAGCCCTGTTACCGACGTGACCAGGATGTGATGCTGAAATCGGTACAGGTTTAGGGTGGCCTGTTGAAATTCCGGAGTAGCAAAGTCGGTGCTGGCCACTACCTGCGTCAGATCTGCCGACAGTCGTACTCGTTGCAGGCCCTGATTGGGTGCTTTGTTGACCCAGATAGCGCCCGTTTCATCTTCGACCAACTGCCGGACCGGGGCCGAAAACCCACCCACCGTGTGCGAAAACACCCACTGACCACGCTCATCTTTTCGGTATAGGCAGAGTTTAGTATACGTACCCTGAATGAGCAGGTCGGGGTGGCGGGCCAGCCGGTGCAACACCCAGCCGCCCGTAACGGAAGAGAGCAATCGCGCTTCCAGACCCACGATTCGAAACGTACCCCGGTTGTGCCCGCACAGTAATTGCCCGTCAAACACCACCAGATCCCACACCTGCCCCTGCGTGCCTGCCAACAACTGAAATGGCTCGTCGGGCCGACGGATGGGTTTCGCATAAACACCCTGATTAGTGCCCAGATATAGGTAATCGCCATGCCGGGCAATGCCATACAACGTACCCATGTTGCTATCGGTGTCGGTGAAATACCGGATCGGAGAGTGCAGATTAATCAAGTCTAGCCCTTTGTCTAGCCCCACCCATAAGTTGCCGTCCATGTCGGGATAAAGGGCCAGCACGGTGCTGTTTTGCAGCCCATTTTTCTGGTTTATGTGGTAGCGAATATGGCCGGTGGCACTGGTCAGCAACACGCCATTGAGCAACGTACCAAAAGCGTAGAGGTCTGGTCCCAGTTGCCGCCCCCGGTTGAGCCGGTTCTGCTGGATGACCGCGTTGAGCTGGTTATTGAACGGCTGGAACCGCTGCCCGTCGTACCGAAAAATAGCCCGCTCGGTGCCCACCAGTATGTCTGATTCGCCAAGGGGCAGGAGCGTGTTGACCGTTTCACTGCCTAGAAACTCGCTGCCGTCGATGAGCGTGAATGCATCGCCCCGCAGTTCGTACAGCCCTTTGTCGATCACCTCCACCAGCAGCCGGTCACGTACAGGCTGCACAAACAGCACGTTGCCGGGTGAGCGCAATAGCTGTACGCGGCCCTGCCGATACCGATAAATGAAGGCGAAGGACTGGAACAGGATGCCCTGTGGCGTCACCAGAATGTTCCAGATCTCTTCGTTCAAGAAGGACTGATCGTGAATCAGCGGGTTGAGCGAATGATAGGCCAGTTCGCCCGTCGGGCCGGGTGTCCAGTAGCCAAATTCGCCGAGGGCACCCGTATAAATTCGCCCTTCGTGATCGACCGCTACTGACCGGACAATTTGTTTTCGGGGTAGTTCATGCAGCCGCCAGGTGCTGCCGTCAAACTCCAGCAGCCCTTTCTTGTTGGCCACGTACATAAACCGGGTTTTAGGGTGCTGCACAATTCCCCAGTTCTGATTGTAGGCCCCGTAGGTCTGCCGGGTGTACTGAATAACTTCGGGCAAACAAAAACTATAGGGTTGCTGGGCCATGACAGACCATCCGCTGCCGATTACCGTTAACAGCACAAGCATCAATCGCTGAGAGAGGTAGTTTATCATGGCTAACCCTGGACTGGGTATATAAAATGGCAGATCGGCCGTTTGATGTGCTGAAAAAAGGCGAATGCAGGTTAAAAACGCGGATATGATGTGGTAATGATGTACCCCGAATTTAGGTGCTGGGGATGGAATGGCCTACTTTTGTACAACTAATTATGGGAAAATTAGTGCAAAACGATCCCTTATTAGTTTCTCATTCAGCCTGTTAGCACTGCCTGATGCCGGGCCGCTAACGCTGATAAACTCAACTGGTATGAATTACGTCTCTCCCTTTTTTGCCTTGGCAAATAGCCATCGTTTACTGTTATACAGCCTGCTGTTTATCGGCCTCATCACGACGGCCAGCGCCCAGACACCAACCATCCGGGTGACGGGTACGGTTACGGAAAAAGCCACCAACTCAGGATTACCCGGTGTGACCATCCAGGTAAAAGGTACCTCGTCGGGCACCACCACCGACGCCAACGGTACGTACACCATTCAGGCAGCGGGCAATGCTACGCTCGTTTTTTCCAGCATTGGCTACACCGGTCAGGAAGTGGCGGTGGGCAACCAATCGACCATTAACGTAGCCCTGGTTGAAGACAACAAAACGCTGAATGAAGTGGTGGTGGTGGGCTACGGCACCCAGCGCCGCGCCGACGTAACGGGGGCCACCGTCACCATCAAAGGCGATGAACTGGTGAAGCAGCCGGTGCTGACGGCCACCCAGGCATTGCAGGGTAAAGCCGCCGGGGTGCAGATCATCAGCAGCGGCCAGCCCGGTAGTTCGCCCGTAATCCGGGTACGCGGCACCGGCACTGCTCTGGCCGGTACCGCCGCCCTGTTTGTGGTCGATGGCGTATTGACCGACGATATTTCCAACATCAACACCGCCGATATTGTCAATGTCGATGTGCTCAAGGACGCGTCGGCAACGGCCATTTACGGCGCACGCGGGGCTAACGGCGTGGTGATCATCACCACCAAGCGCGGTACGCAGGGCAAGATGACGGTCAGCTATTCGGGCAATGCGGGATTCCGGTTGCCGTCCAACCTGGTGCAGATGGCCAACGCCGCCGAATACGCCAACTACGTCAGCACGGCCAGCGGCAACATTGTCACTCCCGGCGCTACCTCCACCGACTGGTATAGCCAGATTCTGCGGACGGGTTTCCAGCAAAACCACGGCCTCTCCGTCAGCGGCGGCACCGATAAATCGACCTATTTCCTGAGTGCGGGCTACTACACCGATCAGGGCATCGTGATCGACAATATTTACAAACGGCTCTCGATCCGGGCTAATCAGGATTTTACGTTCAACAAGGTGGTCCGGGCGGGTTTTACGGCGTCGTATGCCAACGGCAGCAACCAGATTGCCAATTTGAACTCAGCCTATAATAACGCCTACCGCGCCGCGCCGACGATTGCGGCGAAAGATGCGGGGGGCAAATACGGTAACACGTCGGTGTATCAGAACGTGGGCAACGCCGTGCTGGACATCGAGAAGAACAACAACCTGGCCATCGACAACCGCCTGCTGGGGTCGGCCTACCTCGAAATCAAGCCCGTAAACTGGCTCACCTACCGCACCAACCTCGGCGGCGACTTCGTAAATCAGAACAGCCGGGTCTACAATTACCAGTTCAACAACGATACCACGACGTTCATCAACCCCGGCGGCAACCAGCGTAACCCGAATAGTAACCTGAGCGTCGGCAACACCAAAGTGTTCCACTGGACGTTCGATAACCTGCTGACGTTCAACCGACAATTCGACAAACACGGCCTGACGGTGCTGGTGGGTACCACCGCCGAGGCATACACGCTGACCTCGTTCAACGCGTTTCGGAAGGACGTACCCGCCGCGCAAAATCTGTGGTATATCGGCACGGGCAACGCCAACACCTCGACCAACGACGGCACCGGCGACAAGTACACCCGCAACTCGTATCTGGGGCGGCTCAACTACAATTACAACGACAAATACCTGCTGACGGCTACCATCCGGGCCGACGGTTCGTCGCGGTTTCCGAGCCAGAACCGCTGGGGTTATTTTCCGTCGGTGGGGGCGGGCTGGCTCATTTCTAACGAGTCGTTTATGGCCAATCAACGCATGTTCGACATGCTGAAACTGCGGGCGAGCTGGGGTCGGGTGGGCAATGACCGCATCCCGTCCGATTCATACACCATCACGGTGCAGCCCAACCTGGCCTATCCATTTGGGGGCGGCGTGGCCACGCCGGGCAGTGCCATTACGCAGATCAAAGACCCGAACCTGAAGTGGGAGACCACCGAAGAAGTGGATCTGGGCATGGAATTTTCGGCCCTGAAAGGTCGCCTGACGGGGGAGATCAACTATTACGACAAAAAAGCCCGCGACCTGCTCATCAACGTAAAAGTGCCGTCGGTGACGGGCGATGCCGATGGCGTAGTGCTGACCAACGCCGCCTCGATCCAGAACCGGGGGCTGGAATTTACGCTGAACTGGCGGGGCCGCGTCAACGAAAACCTATCGTACCGCATTGGCGGCAACGCCACGCTGAACCAGAACACGGTCATCGGCCTCAACGGCGGGCAACCCATTCTGGACGGGGGCGTGGGGGCCAATCAGCAATACACCACCCGCACCGACAACGGCCAGCCCGTGGGCAGTTTCTACGTGTTGCAGGTGGCGGGCGTTTTCCAGAGTGATGCCGACATAAGCGGCTACAAAAATGCCGCCGGGCAGGTGATTCAGCCCTCAGCGTCGCCCGGCGACTTTAAATACCAGGACACCAACGGTGATGGTAAAATTGACGATAACGACCGGGTGTTTGTGGGGTCGTACCAGCCTAAAGCCTACTTTGGCCTCAACCTGGGCGTGACTTACAAGAGCCTCGATTTCAGCGTCGATGTGTACGGAAACGTGGGTAATCAGGTTTATAACGGCAAACGCGCCTTCCGGCAGAACGTACTCGACAACGTGGAACGGTCGTTGGCCTATAACCGCTGGACGCCGGCCAACGGCTCGCAAACGGAGCCGGGTGCCAACGGCGGCAACCTGCCCCCGTCCAGCTATTTCGTGGAATCGGGGTCGTTTGCCCGAATCAATAACGCCACGCTGGGCTACAAACTACCGCAGGCGTTGACCGAGAAAATTCACCTCAGCAACCTCCGCGTATTTGTGACGGCGCAGAACATTCTGACCCTGAAAAAATACAGCGGCTTCACGTCCGAACTCGTGGGCAGCCCCACCAGTCAGGGCATCGAACTGAACGCATACCCAACCACGCAAACCTTCGCCATTGGCCTCAACGCTGGCTTTTAACCGACCTCACCCCCAACCCCTCTCCTGCTGAGAGGGGAGCCGCTCTGGCGTAGCTATGCTAACTGGCGAAGCTGCTGTAGAGTAACCCCCCTCTCAGCAGGAGAGGGGTTAGGGGTGAGGTCCAACAACACTATGAAACGCATTTTCTCAACATCCATTTCCCTCTGCCTCGTGGTCCTTTTGCTGGCGGTTTCCTGCCAGAAAAGCTTCCTCGACGTACCCGTGCAGGGGCAGGCCACCACCGCCACTGACCCCAACTTGGCCGTGAACCTGGTCACGGGCGTGTACAACAGCCTGCTCAACGGCGAGGCATTCGGCGGGGCCGGGGGCGATATTCACGGCATCAGCTTTATTGCCGCCACCAACATCATCTCCGACGATGCCGACAAGGGCAGCACCCCCGGCGATCAGCCACCCCTCGGCGACCTCGACAATTTCGCGACTACGCCCACCAACAATTTTGTGGCGGCGCTCTGGAACGGCTACTACAGCGGTATTTCGCGGGCTAATCAGGCCTTGGCGGCCCTGTCTACGGCCTCATTGGCCCCGGCTGCAAAGAACCAACTCATTGGCGAAGTGCGCTTTATCCGGGCCTACTATTACTTCAACCTGGTGCGCTTTTTTGGTAAAGTGCCGAAGGTAGTCCGGGTGCCACTGGATGCGCAGGACGCCAACAGCGACCCCGCGTTTCAGACCCGCGCCACCCTCGATACGATCTACGCCGTGATTACGCAGGACCTGCAATTCGCCATCGACAACCTGCCGCTACGTACGCAGTCGGCGGTGGGTCATGCCAACAAGGGGGCTGCGCAAACGCTGCTGGCCAAGACGTACCTGTACCGCAAAAACTGGCAGCAGGTGCAGACTCTGACCCAGGCCGTGATCAGTTCCGGGCAGTATTCGCTCGTCCCCGACTACGCCATCCTGTGGCGGTCTGCGGGCAACAACAGCGCGGAATCCATTTTTGAAACCCAAAGTGGCACCTTCAACAACGGCGATATTGCCGTGGCGAGTTATGCCACCTGGCAGGGGCCGCGCGTGGGGCCAAAAGGCGGCTGGACCGACCTCGGTTTCGGATTCGATACGCCGTCGCAAGACCTGGTAAACGTTTATGAAACTGGTGATAAGCGGCGGGCATCGACCATTATTTCCATCGACCGTAGTGGCCGGGGGCTGGGCACGGTGCTGTACGATGGCTTCCGGATTCCGAGCGGCGATTCGGTACAAAACGCCTACTACAACTACAAGGCCTACGCCAGCGAAAACAAAAACATCGAGCCGTATCTGGGCAACCGCGACCAGAAACAGAAAGACGTGCGTCTGCTCCGCTACGCCGACGTGCTGCTGATGAACGCCGAAGCCGCCAATGAATTGGGGCAATCGGCCCCGGCGTTAACGTACCTGAATCAGGTGCGCACCCGCGCCGGTCTGGCGGCCACCAAAGCCGCCGCCCAAACCGACCTGCGCACCGCCATCTGGAACGAACGCCGCGTGGAACTGGCGATGGAACACGACCGCTTTTTCGACCTAGTGCGGCAGGGACGCGCCGCGTCGGTGATGAAGGCGGCGGGCAAAAACTTCGTGGCGGGCAAGAACGAACTGCTCCCCGTTCCGAGCCTGCAAATCCAGCTTAGCGGTGGTAAACTGGACCAGAACAACGGTTATTAATGAAATGGGGTTATGGTCTATAGAACAACTATAAACAAAACTCCTTATGAAAACGCTTTTGAGCATCCTTGGCCTTATGGTGCTGACCATCAGTTGCAAACACGACACCGTGGCGCCAGGTAACGCCTGCACGGCGACAGATCCACTTACGGTGCCGTGGGTGAAAAACCTGACCGCGTCTATGGATGAATCGCTCTGTATAACCTCCCTGTATCAGGCCACTTATAACGGTCAAACGGTGTATTACACGGCCATCACAGACATAAGCTGCGAATACATACCTGGCGAAACACTTCTTGGCTGTGAAGGTGAAACGGTCAAGCGATATAACTCATCTCAGCAGCAGGCATTCGCCGCCGAAGTAAGCGTGGTCAAAACGCTGTATGTCAGTAAGCGGTAACAAGGCCATCTGGTGCGTTGTGAAAAGAATCTACAGAATACGCTTTCAGTGCAACCCAATTCATTTTTCAATTTCAACACAAAAAAGTAAACCATGAAAACCAGAACAACAAGCGTGTGGGTGATGGCCACCCTGTTAGCGGGCGCAACGCTCGTTTCCTCGTGCAAAAAAGACGATACCCCCACCCTCCCGGCCATCGGCGGATTTAATAGCTCGAATGATGTCGCCGCCGCTAGCTTGCTGGCTAACTGGACATTTGACGGCACGCAGAACGAGCGAATTTCCGGCACTGCGCCAGCCAATAAGTATGGCTCAGTAAGTTATGTAGACGGTGTGGTAGCCGGTTCAGGGCAGGCACTCAGCCTAAATTCTGCGGCACTCGTCTACCCGCCAATTACCAGTCTGAATACCGCTGGTGCCCTGGGTTCATACACGCTGAGCATGTGGGTGAACATTAAAAACAACGGCAAGACGTTCACGTCGCTGTTTGGCCTTTTTCCAACGGCAAACACGGAAGCCTTTGGTAGTCTAAGTGCTGGCGTCGAGACGGGATCATTTCCAGTAAGAGCAGGTGCCGATACACTGGTGTTGAAAGCCAACTACAAATCGTTAATGCCGGATGGCAGTTTTAACGGACAGGACAACAGACCTGATCCTAAAGGTGTGCCGCCAGTTGGTGTGTTTAAAGGTGCCGGTGTCTGGAGCCACTTTGTTATCCGCTTTGACGCCACTACACACAAGCTTCAGGTGTTCGGTAACGGAAACTCTATCGGAGCCTATGACAACCGGGGCGTTAATACGGTCGCACTGAACCTGGTAACGCCAAGTCAGGCCATTATTGGAAGCCTATCAAGCACCGAGATAGGGTTCACCAAAGCAGGGCCACTGCCATCTTATACCACACTTGGTACGTTCGCTATTGACAATATCCGGGTTTATAACAAACCGCTGACAGATGGTGATATCACGTCGCTGTATCAACTCGAAGCGGCTGGTCGGTAACCTGTTTTGATCGCTTATTACTGACGTATGTGTAGAGACGTAAGCTGTTGCCGCACTGGCGGACGGGTCTCTACGCATACGTCGATTTTTTCGGTACAACCTGCTCATTATCAACGTTATATACCATGAAGCCATCCATCCTCTTTGCCATCCTTGCGTTGCTGGTTGGTTTTTCCTGTAAACAACAGTCCGCAATGGACCCGCCCGAATCGTTCTTTTACCGAACGACGCTGGTGAATGGTCAATCGTCGGCCAATCAGCGCTTTCGGGACGTGGGGCTTAGCCCGGTTATTGCGCTATCGTTTTCGGCCCCGGTTCAGAAAGACGCAGTTGCCACCACGGTCCGGCTCACGCAGACATCGACGGCGCAGTCGGTGCCGGTAAACTATGCGTTTTCGGGCAATGATACCACGCTGACCATCACGCCACAGCAACCGCTTCGGCCACTGACGGCCTATACCGTCGAGGTGCTGCCCACGCTTACTTCGCAGCGCAACACCGCGCTAAGTTCAAGCATCATCGTCAACCTGACGACCACCATCGACAGCACCGACAAGTTCGCCCGCATCAGCGACGACGCCCTGCTCGACCTGGTTCAAAAACAGACATTTAAGTACTTCTGGGATTTCGGGCATCCCATTTCGGGCATGGCCCGCGAACGGAACTCGTCAGGCGACCTGGTCACGTCAGGCGGTACGGGCTTTGGCATTATGGCCATTGTGGTGGCCATGGAGCGGAAATTCATTACCCGGCAGGATGGCCTGGCCCGGCTCCAGAAGATCACCAACTTCCTCACCGTCAACGCCAAACGCTATCATGGTGCATTTCCGCACTGGCTCAATGGCGCCACCGGGGCCACCATTCCGTTTAGTCAGAAAGACGACGGAGCCGATTTGGTCGAGACGTCGTACCTGATGCAGGGCCTGCTCACGGCCCGGCAGTATGTTAATAGCCCCTCCAACGCCGATGAGGTGGCCCTGCGCAAGACCATCAACGCGCTCTGGGACGGGGTGGAATGGAATTGGTTTACCAAAAACGGCACCGAAACCAATCTCTACTGGCACTGGTCGCCCAACTACAACTGGGACATGAACCAGCCCATTCGGGGCTGGAATGAAGCCCTGATTACCTACGTGATGGCCGCTTCGTCGAACACCACGCCCATCCCGAAAACGGTCTATACCAGCAGTTGGGCGCAAAACGGCAAGCTGGCCAATGGCAACAGCTACTACGGCATCAAACTGCCCCTGGGGCCAGCCAATGGCGGGCCGCTGTTCTTCTCGCACTACTCGTTTCTGGGCATCAACCCCCACG
This sequence comes from Cytophagales bacterium, assembly GCA_038230755.1. Classification (GTDB taxonomy): domain Bacteria; phylum Bacteroidota; class Bacteroidia; order Cytophagales; family Spirosomataceae; genus Fibrella. The sequence goes on from JBBRMP010000008.1 coordinate 11,143, forward strand.
ACCTCACCGACACCTACGCCGACTATTGGCAGCAGAACGTGGCGCATTCGCTCATCAATTACACCTACTGCAAAACCAACCCCAAACAGTTTAGCGGCTACAGCGCCGACTGCTGGGGCCTGACCGCCAGCGATGAGCAAAACGGGTATTCGGCCCACGAACCCAACAACGACAACGGCACGATTTCGCCCACGGCGGCCCTTTCCTCGATGCCCTACACCCCTGCCGAGTCGATGCGGGCCATGCGGTTTTTCTATTACAAACTCGGCGACAAACTCTGGAAGGATCAGGGCTTCGTGGATGCATTTAACCTAAGCAACACCTGGTTTGCCGACTCGTTTCTGGCCATCGACCAGGGGCCCATCATCGTTATGGTCGAGAACCAGCGCAGCGGGCTACTCTGGAAGCTATTCATGAGTTGTCCCGAAGTGAAAAAAGGCATGAAAGGCCTCGGTTTCGCCAGCCCAAATTTGAACTAACGGGCTGTATATCAACCTCCAACATGAAATTATTCGTTCTGCTGTTGCTACTCACCGTCGGCACGGCTGAGGCACAATCTGCCTATAAACTGACGGCCGCCGACAATGCGTTTCTGGATAGTCTGCAACGCGACACGTTTCGCTACTTCTGGGACACCGCCAACCCAGCCAATGGCCTCATTCCTGATCGGGCGCCCACGCTTTCGTTCAGCAGTATTGCCGCCGTTGGGTTTGGCCTCACCAGCTACCTGGTGGGCGTAGAGCGGGGCTACATCACCCGGAAACAGGCGGCAGACCGCACACTGGCCACGTTACGATTTTTCGATCAGGCACCACAATCAGATGCCAAAACAGGCGTGACGGGTTACAAGGGGTTTTTTTACCATTTTCTGGATATGAAAACGGGCCAGCGTTTTAAGCAGGTGGAATTATCGACCATCGACACGGCCCTGCTGCTGGCGGGTATTTTGAGCGCCCAAACCTATTTTGACCACGCCGACGCCACCGAAACGCAGATTCGCCAACTCGCCGACCACATCTACCGCCGCGCCGACTGGCCGTTTTTTCAGACGCGCCGCCCGTTTGTATCCATGGGCTGGCACCCCGAAAAAGGCCCCATCGCCGCCGACTGGAAAGGCTATAACGAGGCCATGCTACTCTACGTGCTGGCCCTCGGTTCACCCACCCATCCCGTTGGTGCCGAGGTCTGGACCGCCTGGACAAAGACCTACCCCTACGCCGATTTTTACGGACAGCAACACGTCAATTTCGACCCGCTGTTTGGCCATCAGTATTCGCACTGCTGGATCGATTTTCGGGGCATCCGGGATGCGTATATGCAGAAAAAAGGCTTCGACTACGCCGAAAACTCGCGCCGGGCTACCTATGCCAACCGCGCTTATTGCCTGGCTAACCCGGCTCACTGGCAGGATTATCGCGCCACCATCTGGGGCCTGACCGCCTGCGACGGACCCAAAGACACGACGGTTAACGGACGCCAATTTTTCTCGTACCGTGCCCGTGGTGCTGCCTCGGCGCAGATCGTGGACGATGGCACGCTGGCCCCCACGGCGGCGGGTGGGTCGCTGGCCTTTGCGCCCGACATCTGCCTGCCCGCGCTCCGGGCCATGAAAGCGACATACGGCAGCAAACTCTACGGTAACTACGGCTTCCGCGACGCGTTTAACCCCACCTATCGCTACCCATCGGCCTATGCCAACGGCGAATCAACGCGTGGCTGGTTTGACCGCGATTACCTCGGTATTGACCAGGGGCCGATCCTGCTCATGGCCGAAAACCTGCGCACAGGCTTCATTTGGCAGCTTTTGCAAAAAAACCCGTACATCCGCACCGGCTTGACGCGGGCCGGATTTTCGGGTGGCTGGCTGGCGAAATAAAGTGCAGCGGGTCAAGGGTAGTTACTCCCCGCGCAGTAACACCACCGGCCCCAGCAGGCCCGACGGTTGCAGTTTCCAGTCGGGGCGGACGGTGATGTTAGTCTGCGTAATGCGCTGCGCTTTCGGTTTGGCGCGGTCACCGATGAGCCGGTTTCGCCACGAGTTGACCACGTCGATTTCCAGTTGATTGCCCGTTGGCCTGAGCTTACCCAGCGGCACCCGAAACGGCGGCGTCCAGACAATGCCCAGGTTCTGCCCGTTGAGCCGCACTCGTGCCATAGCCACATCCTGAATGTCGCCTAGGTCGAGGAAAAGTGCCCCGCTGGCGTTGACGGGGGCATCGAAGGTCTTTTTGTAGGTCGCCGTGCCGGAATAGAAATGGATGCCTTCTTCGGGCCGGGTGGTCCAGTCAACCAACTTATCGAAGTGGACGGAGGCCGGGCTGCCCGCTGTCCACTTCGGGTCGAACTGCACTTGCCAGGGGCCTTCCAGTGTGGCAACCGGTTGGTACGTCAGCGTATTTTTCGAGTCAGTCATCCCCTGTTGCGTGGCGGGAATGGCCTTGCGAAACACCACAAATACGGAGCCGTAGGGGTCCAGGTGCAGCGGCAGGCTGGTTTGTCCGTTCTGCTGCCGGAAGTCAGTGGCGGGTTTGGTTTCGCCTGTGACCGGGTTCCACAATTCGGGTTGCCGCCCGCCCACGCGGAACGTGGCCGTGAGGTCAACGGCGGTAGGCTGCTGATTGCTGACGAAATAATAGTCGTTGTCAGCCAGCGTTTTATGCACGAAATCATACACTTCGCCCGCCTTGCTACCCTGCAATGTGGCGTCGGGACGTACCCCGTCGGCCAGTAGCACTTCGCGGGCGGTTTTTCCCCAGATCACGCGCCCCGCGCCAATTTTGCAGTTGCCAGAAGCCGATTCGCCGGTGCCCCAGAGTTGGTCGGCTAGGGTTTTCAGCTCAGTTTCTGCGCCCGGATACCCCACCAGACTGGCCGTAGAAGCCGTTTTGGGGCCAATAATGGTGCCGCCTGCCTGCACCAGTTGGGCTACTTTCCGCAGCGCCGCCAGCGACAACACGTGGTGATCGGGCAGCACCAGCACCCGGTACGACAGCCCGTGTGGCAGGGTGATACGTCCGTTTTTGACGGTCAGCACCAGCAGCCGGTCTTCGTTGATGACGTCGTAATCAAATTCGGGCAGGGCGTGGCCAGGGTCATCCGCTTTTTGGCGGGCAATGTTGGGTACGTGGTCACCGTAGTAATAGAGTACGTCAGCCACCGACTGCCCCTGTTGCAGCAGATACTGGCAACGGGTGAGGTACTGAATAAACCCGTCAGCGAAGGGCCACCATGTCACGTTGGGATTAAAATGCGTTCCCGCGAAATACTCCTGCCCCGGCAGGCCCATTTCGGGGGGCGAGCAGGTGAACGTATGCAAATACACCAGGTTCAGCCCAGCGCAATACTCATGGTCCGCCGCCGATTTCATGGCCGACCAGATCACGTCGTTCCAGTGGGGGCCGATGGTGGTAAACGACTCAGCACCCACCAGCGGTTTGTTGTAAATATGAGCCGCGCTGGACGCCTGCTTCACGAAAAAGCGGTTGACGGGCGTGGGTCGGTGCGGCGACGGCGACCAGAATTCGCTCATCATAATATCGCTGTAGCCGTAGTTTTTCAGCCCATCGAACGGTCCCGCGTGCGGCCCCGCCGATTCGGGTTGCAGGCCAATGCCGTAGCGGTGCGCCCGCCGGGCGAAAACGGCGTAGTGATTTTCGGCTACGCAGTCGCTGATGGTTTTGCGAAAATCGGCCAGAAACCGGTTGCTCTCGTCGCGGGTGCCGATCAGTTTGCCGGCCACCACGGGCAGGTAGGACAGCAAATCATAGCCCCGCCGTTTCCGAAACTCACCCGCAAACGCTTCCGACCAGTTGCAGCCGCCCGCCTCCCAGCTATCCGTTTGTAGGTATTTCAGCGTCTTTCCCGCCATCGGCCCAATCAATTTCACCATCGGCTCGATGTTCGTATCCCAATACCGGTTGAACGTTTTCGCGCTCAGCGGATCAAGAACGCGGCCCTGCCATTTACCGCTCGACGTGGACACTTGGGCACCCGTGGGCGTGTGGCCAAACCGCATAATGGTCCAGTTGCCCGCCGGAAGGGTCCAGATTAGTACGCCGTTGGCATCCATCCTGGCGGTCAGGTTTTGCACAGCCACCGGGGGCGTTTCTTCCTCGCCGGGGGTGGGAGCTACATCGGTGAGCAGGAAACGCGTATCAGGGGCCGAACCACCCAGTTCGACGGTGCCTGCTTTGGCATTCAGGTTTTTGATGGGCGGGTGCGCTCCTTCTTTTTTGGGAAACGCGAGCACGGCAATATCCCGGTAATAACCGTCCTTGGTGGTGGGCTGCGGCAGCGTTTCGTGGTAGGTCATCGGCCCCGTCACGGTCGTTTCTGACCACGTCAGTTGCTGGGCGGCTTCGGGAGGAGTAACGTCGGGACCACCCAGATTCCAGCCGCTTTGGATGCTCATACTCAGCACCAAACCCAGCCGGTTCGCCTCCCGCACGGCATGTACGTACAGAGTCTGCCAGGCGGGTGAACCAAATAGCGGACCTTCGGGCACTTGTGCGTTTTCGCGCTGATCGGCCCCGCCCGCATCGAAAATACACGCCCCGCTGAAGCCCCTGGTTTTCATGGCTTCCAGGTCGCGGGTGATGGCGGCTTTGGTCACGTTGCCGTTGAGCCACCACCACCAGCACCGAATGCCGTAGTGGGAAGAAGGCTTCGCGAAGGCCGTTTCCGACAAGCCCGATTGTGGTGGGGTTACGCGCTGGGCAACGGTTGCCGTGGCGATGAAAAGTGTAAGGAGGGCCGTAAATAAGCGGAGCATACATTGAGTTTTGGGGTTATGGGCGAAGCCTCATGCGTGAGCTATAAGCAAAGCCAACGCGGCCTCATTCCTTTACGTACCGATACCGAAACCGGGCGTTGGGCGCGGTGTCGCCTTTGTCGAGCCAGTGCAGGGCGTCGCCATCGGCGGGGGTATTGTCGGCCCACTTCACATCGAGCGAAAAGGTGTTTCCCGTAATGCCGAGGGCTTTTTTGGGAATACTGATCTCCAGTTCGTGGCTTCCGGTGCGGTAGCTGACCGTGGCCACCGGGGTCCATGTCCACCCCCCCGCCGACTGTTCCAGCGTGGTCGTCGTGGCGCTTTTTACGGTCCGGTTTACCATAAACTGAAACCCTTCCCAGGCTGGTTTTTGGCTGTTGCCGATGCCAATATAGAGCCGCATCCAGTCGGGTGATTTCCAGGTAGTGAGCGGGTTAGCGGTGCGGACGTAGAAAAATACGGAATTGGCATTGCTCGTCACTTTTGCTTCCAAAATGTCGTTCCGGCCCGACGAATCGGCGTACTCGCGGATGCGGCCCCAACCGGGGTGTTTCCGGTGGAAAACATCACCAGCGTCGTCCAGGAAGGTATTACCTACGTTTTTCCAGTCATCAAATCGTCCGTCGATGGCGATGGTATGGTTCATTTTATCAACCGACGCAGCGCGTGAGCCTTTGAATTTGCGGATGTTATCGACGAGCTGGTAGTAATAATTATCGGTGAAATCGCCCTTCACGGGTTCGGCGTCACGGCTGTATTCGGCGTTGTAGAGGTCCACGAAATAGGTCTCGCCCTTCTCGATGGGCTTGCCAATCATGAACTTCGACGCCCCGTTGTCGAACCGCATGGCCACCCACTCATTCCAGCCCGTGACGAACACAAATTCGGGGTCCACAGCCAGTGCGCGTTTCCACTGCTCGTTGAAATACAGCCCCTTCTCCGACTGCTTTTCGGCGGGTTCCTTGCCGTCGTGGAAGCTCCGCCCGATGTTCGACATGGGGTGTTCGGCAATGGCCACGCTGATCTGTTCGGGCTTCGTTTTGTCTTCATGCCAGCCGTAGGATTGAGGCGTGTGGTCTACCCACGTCCACTTGTCTTTGCCGTCGCCGAACCACGCCTGCCCCTTGCTCCAGGCCCACGACTGCCGGGTGGTAAACGCACTGTCGATGGCGGGCGTGACGGCTTCGGGCGGGCAGAGTAGCAGCGGTTTACCCTTCCAGCGAAACCACAGATCACCCAGCAAGCCCGATCTGTACATGGAATCGTAGAGCCGTGCGACCGTCTTTTTTGGGTTACTGTTCACAATAAACGCCAGCGACGGCGTGGTACGTCCCTGCTTTCGCAAGGCAGTAAACACCTGCACGATCTTCGTCACCTGCGGCAAATAAATGGCCGCATTGGTGGCATCCAGAATCATCACGTCAACACCCGCATCGGCGAGCATCTGCGCGTGTTTTCGGATAATCCACTCATCATCAGGCAGGTAGTAACCAAAATAGGGTTCGCCCCAATGGTGAAACGCATGAATGGGTCCGTACGTCGGATTTGTCGGATTGGCCGCCAGCAGCTTCGTAATGTCGTACGGACTGACGGTATCGCCCGCCGATTTGGCCATCACCCCTTCGTCGGGCCGGGAGCCGCCGTGGTGGTCATAGCCGTGCGCGCCCTGCCAGATGAAGTAGAACAGACCCACAAATTTGTCGGGCCGAATGGTGCCGTTCTGCGCGTTGGTCGTCACGGCCCGCCCCAGCGCATCCGCCGCCCCCCACGTATCGGCACGGGAAGAGGAAACGAGCGGTTTTGTCTGCGCCACGGCGAGGTGGAAGGAGGTGATCAGGAGAAAGGGAAGGATGGTTTTCATAGTTGAGTGTTTAGCGGAGTGGTACCGGGCTACCGCACAATCCGCACTTCTTTTGGCCCAAAAATCTCAGACTTTACAGTGCCGTTCGCCTGCTTCGTGTGCTTCACGCGAACCAGTCCGTAGGGCGTGGGAAACGTGCCTTCGGCAAAGGTCAGGTCGGCGAGGTGGGGCGTGATTTTGAGTGCCTTGCAACCCGGTTCGAGCACCGAGATGCCCAGTACGTGTTCCGTCAGCCAGGGTGTTGGCCCTGATGCCCAGCCGTGGGCCAGGCTGTGCCGAAAACCGATGTAGCAGTACGCCCCGCAGTCGCCGTGGATGTCTTTTTTACCCGCTGGCACCAGCTCGTCGATGCGGGCGGCGTTGGGCACCCAGTCGAGGTTAAAATCTTCCCAGAACGTGGTGGCACCCAGGGCCAGCATCCCGCCCCAAAACTCGCGGATATTGTCGACCGCCCCCTGATAATCACCGGCCTGTGCTTTGGCTTGTAGCATATAGTAGCCGTAGAACGTCGAGAAATTATGCGCCCCGCCCACCGCCAACACGGCCTGATTGGCCTGTTTGGCGGGCATCAATCCCGACAAGGCCAGCAACGCCGCGCCCTGTTTCGAGCCGTTGGTGGCGGGTACGTTTTTGCGCAATCGGGCCACGGCTTCGTCGCATTGGCTGGCCGTGGCGGGGTCATCGAGCAGGCGGCAGAGGTCAGCCCCGGCGCTGAGCGAAAGCACCATCATGGCCTGCAAACCCGCGTGAATACCCGGCTTGTTTTCGCTGGAAGGCCAGTCGAGGAAGCGCAGTTCGGCCAGTTTTTCGCTGTTGTTGGCGTCGATGTTTTGCCTTAGCTGGGCCAGCAGGGGCACCAGATACGCTTTTTGTTGCTTCAGATAGGCCATGTCGCCGTGGTGCATGTACCAGTCGCGCTGAATCAGAATCCACCACATCGAATAGGTGCTGATGCCGTTCATCCAGCCGGGCAGGGGCGTGATGTTGCGGGCCAGATCGAGGCTTTTGGGCACCACATCCGAGTAGCCAAAGACGGCGTTGATGGTGGCTACTTCGGGGTGCATATCGCCCACCCACACCAGCCGGTCGCGCTTGATACCGTCCCAGAGGTAATCCTGCATGTTAAGGTGAACGGTATAAGCGCCCGTGTTCCAGATGGTGTTCAGCAGGCTGTCGCTGCACCGAAACGATCCCACATACGGAATATCGCGGAACGTGAAAATGGCCCGTACTTCCTTGAGCAGTAAGGTGGTAGACGGATCAACCACGTCGATACGCACGAACCGAAAGCCCGAATTGCCGATCTCCAGCTTGCCCAGCCAAGGTACCTGCACCACCATATCGCGGATGGCGTGGTCGTTGGTGGCGTTCTGTTTGGGTTCAATATCGGCCATCGCCTCGCTGACCGATTCGCCCAGCCGGATGCGAACGGTGATGGGTTTACTCTGCGCCCATTGCCCCGTCACGAGTTGAATACCACCGTGCAGTTCGCGCCCAAAATCGAGCAGCAAACCGGGCCTGGTTGCCCCATCGCTTTTGAGCGCGCACAAGTCTTTTCCCGACAAATCGGCCTGCCCATTGCCCGGTTTCAGCAGCCGTTCGGCGTTGGTGATGCTGCCCGTTTGCCACACGATGCGTACCGGCGACAAAAACCGCCGCACCGTGGCCTCCGTCTGCGCCGCCTGTCCCCGCGCCGCCCCAAAAATCGGTGGCAGTTTGGATTGGGCATGGGTGAAGAGTGGGGTGAGGAGGGTAAGAAATAAGAGTATGTGTTTCATTAGGGAAGGGGGAAAAGAAACGTTGGATATGAGCTTCGCATACGATGGCTTCGCGTGCGGCCCCTTCGACTCCGCTCAGGGTGACAATGAACTTGAATCATCTCTACTAATCTGTATCAACTGGCCTGTCACCCTGAGCGGAGTCGAAGGGGCCGCACACGAAGCCACCATGAAACAAAACACACCCACAAAAAAACAACATCAATTCCGCGAAGTACCCTTACCCGAAAGCGCGACGGACTGCACAGTTACCGGCCCCACCAGACCCGACGGCTGGAGCTTGCTGTCGGGTTTGTAGATGTTCACGTTCGTCCACGTTTTGCGGTCGGCCACAGGTAGTTTGCTGTCGCCGATGAGCCGGTTTACCCAGGTGTTCACCACCGCAATGTCCAGTTTGTTTTCGCCATCCCTCACGGCCCGGCTGATGTCTACCTGCCACGGTGCCGTCCAGACCGTACCCACGTCAACGCCGTTGAGCGTGACGCGGGCCATCACATTGACCATGCCCAGATCGAGCAGGAGTTGGTCGCCGTTGGCGGGCTTTTTGGCGGTGAAGGTGGTGGCGTAAGTTGCCGTACCAGAATAGTGGTTGATAGCCTCGTCGGTGTGCTTCGTCCAGTCGGTCAAGGTGTTCATCGTCAGGGCTTTAGCAGGTCCACGTTTGGCCGCATCGAAGGTGATGGTCCAGGGGTTAGTCAGCGTTGTCTGCGTCGTGTGGGCGGGAAAATTGGTGGCTCCGGCCACAGCGGGCGTGGCCGATTTTCGGAATACGACGAAGCAGCTTTGGAGCGGTTCCAGCGTCAGCGGTACGGTGGTGCTGCCCGCATTGGCGGTGAATTCGGGCAGGTTGCGCAACGTGCCCGTCACGGGGTTCCAGCACTCCGGCTGTTTGCCCGCCACCCGGAATTCGGGGCTGATACGGATTTGTTGACTTGTCTGATTCGTTACAAAATAGAGGTCACCCTCCGCCGTGGCGCGGTGCGTGTAGAGTGCCGTTGGCGTACCCACCGGCCCGTTTTGGCCCAGTTTAACATCCGGCAACACGGCTAGTTGATTCAGTGCGGCGGTCATGTCCACCCCCGATAGGACCATGCCTTTGCCAAACTTCGCCGATTTTATAGTCTTGCCATCTACGCTGCCCCAGAGTTCGGCGGCGAGTTTCCGCACCTCATTATCCGCCGCTGGGAAGTTTTGCATACTGGGCGACCGGCTGGGTTTTGGACCCAGAATAACCGCGCCCTGCGCCACCAGATCGCGGAGTTTGCGGAGTAGTTCGGGCCGCATCGTCGCCAGTTGGGGCAGCACCAGCAGCCGGTAAGACATGCCGTCGGGTAGCACCAGGCGACCATCTTTCACACTGACCCGGTTCTGGAGTACCTCGGCATTGATGTAGTCGAAGCTGTAGCCCTGCGGCAGTTCGGGGTTGCGGACGCCGGTCATTTTCGGGGCATCCTCGCCAATGAAATACGCCACGTCGTTGACGGGCTTGCCCTGTTGCAGCATGAACATGCACCGCCGCAGGTAATCCACAAACGCTTTCGATTGGTCAAACCAGATGTTATTCCGGTTGAATTCGGTGCCGAATCCCGCGTTCACGCCGGGCACTTTGTCGGGGTAAGGCTGGGTGATAAACACGTGGAGCAGCGTGTTGTTGATACCCTCGGTAAATGACCAGTCGCCGCGCTTTTTCAGCAGGGCCGGGTAACGTTGGTAGGCCAGTCCGCCCGCCGTGAACGACTCGGCGGATACTTTATTCTTGCCATAAATATGCGCCGCCGACGAGGCCGCTTTGCACTCGATACTGCCCAGGTCGCCCTCGTTCCAGAATTCGCCGCCCACTTCGTCCGACTGCCCGCCGTACTGCAAAAACTCCCCTGGGAAGCCCCAGTGGCCATAATTTTCGAGCCAGAGCTTCAGTCCGTGGCGGTTGCTGACGTCGCGCAGGCCACCCACGTACTGGTAGGCCACGCGGTCAGCCACGAGGCGGCGCACGTCCCAGAGAAACCGGTCCGACTGGGCGGCGGTGCCTACAATGCGGCCCGTCAGCACGGGTAGCCAGGGGGTGGGATCGTAGCCATATTTCTGCCGAAAATCAGCCGCGAGGCCGTCGGTCCAGTTTTGCGAACCCGTCTCGTAGCTGTCGGCCACCACCCATTTCAATGCCCTGCGGTCGGCGGCGGGAATGCGGTTAAGGATATTGCCCATAAACGCATCGAAGTGGCTTTCCACGGCGGCTTTGCTCATCTTGTCCACCTCAGGGCCGCGACCTTCGGGGGCGGCGGGGGCGTTGGTAACGCCCGTGGCGGTCATGCCAAACCGCACCACCACCCAGTCGCCAGCGGGTACGTTCCAGGTCAGCGTGCCGTCGGGCGCGAGGGCTTTGGTGAGGGTAATCACCTTCGTGGGGTCAACGGTCAGGCCCTTCGCGTTGGGTTCGGGGGGGGTAGTCCACTGGTATTCGTTCCAGAGTGGTAGCGGCGTCTGAAACATCTTGGCCAACTGCTTTTCCACGTACCTTTCCACCACCGGTGCCGCCGATAGATTGATGTCGGCCAGCCCACCGTTGGCACTCATGCCAGTCATCACAAGCCGGAAATGGGTGCCCGTTGTGGCGGGAATCGAGATCGCCACGGGGCCGTAGGGCATGAATCCGACGTTCAGGGCGGGATTGCTACGGTTCAACTCAAACGTGCTCACAGTGCGGTAGTTGGCTCCGTCGGCAACCTGTAATTCACAAGCAGCACGGAATGGTTTTTGCGCCGGGCTGATGGTCAGGCTACGCGCCGTTATTGATTTGACCAGTTGAATGTCAATGGTTAATGTCTTTTCTTTTCCGAACGAAACCGCTGTGCTAGTGTCGTCATCGACCAGTTTTTCCACCTCCTTAATTGGTGTTGAGGTGGTCACGGTGGGTTGGTAACTGCTCAATTTGTCGGCGTCATTGGCCGGAGCGGGGAACGCCAGCACGGCCACATCCTGGAAGTCAGCGTGGGGCGTGGTCAGCTTCTGCGCGTACCGCTGTGGCCCATGCACCCGCACCTCCGAAGACGCCAGATAGCGCATCGTCTGCGTCGGTTTTATCCACGGCCCACCCGACTGACTCCAGCCCGGACTGTTGAACAAACCAATGTCCACGCCCACCTCGCAGCCCGTTTTCAGGGCCTGCCGCGTCACGTCCCACCAACCCTCGGTGAAGAGTTTCACGTTGCCGTAGGGCGTCTCTTTGGGGTCGAGGCCGATGTTGCCGATGAACGCCCGCCCGATACCGATTTTTGCCATCGCCTCCAGGTCCTTCTTCACGCCATCAGCCGAAATATTGTCGCTCAGCCAGTACCAGTACACGCTTGGCTTCACCGAATCGGGCGGGGTCTGAAACCCTTTTTCGATTTGCGAAAACGGCGTTTCCGCAACGGGTGCGGCGGTTTGCCTGGCATTGATAAAAAATAACGTACTGATTGTCAGTGCGGTAGCTAGGGTTATCTTGTGTCGGTTTTTCATGCGTGAGTGGGGTTAATTGAAAACTGCTTCACGTATTGGCGTAGCCCCCCGCCGACCCGTCGGCGGGGGGCTACGCAGAATCCCCTTTACCAACCCGGATTCTGGTTCTTGCTAAAGTCGGGGATGATCGATACCTCACCGATGGGGATGGGGAAGATGAGGTATTTCTCCTGCCAGGCGTTGCGGCGACGGGCCACGAACCGGGCGTAGCTGAAGGTGCCGTCGGTCTTTTTGGTGATTTCCATCCCCGTCACGAGCTTGTCGGTTTGCGCCAGAATTTTCCACCGGCGAACGTCCCAAAAGCGGTGTTCTTCGATGGCCAGTTCCACGCGTCGTTCGCGGCGAATCCGCTCGCGCAACTGGTCTTTGGTGAGGCCACTGGGCAGGTTGGGCATCTTCACCCGCGCCCGAATCGTGTTGACCGCCGCGAGTACGTCGGCGCTGGGGCCGCTGGCTTCGTTTTCGGCTTCGGCGTAGTTAAGGTACAATTCGGCGAGGCGGTATTTTTTCCACTGGCTGGCCGGGGCTGCACCGGAAGCGAGTTTGGGATCGAGGAATTTCCGCAGGTAATAACCCGTTTGTGTGTTTTGGCGGTTGGGCGGCGTTTTTTTCAACTGATCGGCCCCACCAATGAACGTGTCCATCCGGTGCGGAACGCCGCCAATATTGCCATAATTGGCTCCGTTCTGCCAGATCGTGGCGTAGAAACGGGGATCACGACCCGTATAGGGGTCTGTTTCGCTGTAGCCCGATGCGGCGTTAACGATAGGCTGTAAATGGTCATCATCAGCGTAGCCCAGGATGGCTGGTTCGCCCGAAGCCTGCATATCATAGCTGTCGGCGAGTTCCTGCGTAGGACACGACCCCGCTTTGAAAATACCTGTTTTGCTGGGAATGCTGTTGATGATCGTGAACGTACCGTCGTTGCTGCTGGGCCGTTCGTAAATCGTTTCGCGGTCGGCGGGAGCGGTCGAGATATCGGTTGCGTTCAGGAAATAGCCGTTGTAGTCAGGGGAGAGGGCATATTGACCACCAGCGGTTAGGGCGGCAAGGGCCTCTTTTGCGGCAGTCGAAGCGGCTTTCCACTTGCCCGCATCACCGGAGGGATTCCAGAGAGGGCTGGCATTATAAAGCAGGGCTTCCGACTTGAGGATGTGGGCAATGGCCTTCGTAAACCGGCCCCGCTCGTTGCTTTCCGTAATACGCATCGGCAGGTCGGGGCTGGCAATGGCCGCGTCACAGTCTTTCACGATGAAATCAATATTCTCCTGAAACGTGGGCCGCTTCAACTGTGTGTAGTCGGTTGTATTCGCAAAAGGCTTGTCAACGATAGGCATTGAGCCAAATTGCTTCACGAGTTCGAAGTAGTAAAAAGCGCGTAATAACTTCGCCTCGGCGGTAAACCGGCTGCGGTTGACGGGGTTGGAAATCACCGCCGTGGCCACGTTGTCGAGAAAGACATTGGCCTTGCGGATACCCGCCCAAAAACGCCCGTAGTGGTTCACCCCCGCATTGCTCAGCACGCCAACACCCTGACCACCGGTTTCGAGCGGATTACTGCTGGGTGTCAGCCCACCATTGGCCCACGAAGCGCCGATGTTGCTGGGTTCGTTGCCGTCGTCCGAATCCTGGCATTCGTCGGTCGTTCCGGCGAGGAAGGCAAAGAACTGGTAGCGAAAAAAGTAAAGCGGTATTTCCTCATAGGCGCTGTTGAGGTAGGCTTCCGTGAGGCGTTCGTCTTTAAACACGCCATCCAGCGTCAGACGGCCATCGGGCGTAATATCGAGGGGGTCTTTGGCGCAGCCGGCAGCGAAGCTCAGGGCCAAAATCAAGACAAAAGTGATGCTCTGTTTCATGCTCGTAGTCCGAGTAAAACGTATGAATAGTTGATGATCAAAATGTTACGTTTGCGCCAAAATTGATGAGCCGGTTGATTGGGTACGACAGCCCACCCGTCAGTTCAGGATCGAAATCCTTGGTCGGCAGTCGGTCAAACGTGAGCAGATTCAGGCCGTTGCTGTAAAATCGAACCCGTTTGGCCCCGATTTTTTGCGCCAGCGTGGTGGGCAGCGAATAGCCAATTTCGAAGTTGCGCAGCCGGATATAACTGGCATCAACGATAAAAAACGAGTTGGCAATGTTGTTTGGCGACGCCTGCGTCGTCAGCCGGGGGTAGTTGATGGGCAGACCAGCGGCCACGCGTTCGGGCGTCCAGCTTTCGAGGTGGCGACTCACGTAGTTGGCCCCTTCAAACACGCCCTGACTCTGGTAGAAATTCGACACGCCGGTGATGCCCTGAAAGAGGAAACTAAGGTCGAAATTTTTGTAAGTGACATTAAATGCCGCGCCAAATGTGTACTGCGGCACCGACGAATAGCCAATGGGTGCCAGATCTTTGGCGTCTACGATACCATCACCATTGAGATCCTTGTATTTGAAATCGCCGGGGCGGGTTTCGTGTCCACCCACCACCTGCTTTGGCGAGGTCTTGATCTCGTCGGTGCTTTGGAAATACCCGTCTACGATATACCCAAACGGCTGCCCGATGGAGTAGCCTGTTTGCCGATACCGCGAGGCGAAATTGTCGGGCAGCAGGGGTTCGTCGGCAAAAAGCTGCTTATTCTGGGCATGGTTAAAATTGACTTTTGACAGCACCGAGAAGTCGCGGTTGAACCGTTTCTGGTAGCCTAATTCAATCTCGTAGCCCTGGTTTTCGATCACCCCAATGTTTACCGGCGGCAGCGAACCAATGGGTAGTCCGTTGAGCGTAGGCACGGTTCCCCGCGTCCGCAACACGTTGCTGCGCTTCTCATTATACACGTCTACGGTCAGCGTCAGGGCGTTGAACAGGCCCAGTTCGATCGCTATGTTGCCTTTTTTGGCCACTTCCCATTGCAGGTCTTCGTTGCGCAGCAGACTCTCGGAAATTCGCTGCCCAAAGTCGAGGCTGCTGTTGTAGCCACTGCCACCCACCGCAATGTTGTCGAGGTAGAGAAAGCGCAGGCCGCTCAGCCGGTCATTACCCACCGAGCCGTATGACCCTCTGAATTTCAGCAGATTAACGACTGGATTGTTGCGCAGAAATGCTTCGTTGGTCACCACCCAACCCGCCGAAATTGCCGGGAATAAACCAAACCGGCGCCCTTTGGCAAACTGTTCTGAGCCGTTATAGCCCACGTTGAATTCGGCAAAATAGGTGTCGTTATAGCCGTAGGTAACGCGGCTTGACAGGCCCCGGAGGTTAAACGGCAACTGCGCGTCGATGATCTGCTGCTGCTGCTGGTAGAGTACCAACCCCGTCAGCGTGTGCTTTTCGGCAAAGGTGCGGTTGTAGTTCAGGTACGCCTGGATGTTGGACAGTGCGCTGAAATTGCGCCCGCCCGACAATCCCAACGGGGTGTTCTGGTCGTTGTTGAACTGCTTGTACGATACACTGTCGCGCCCGTCGCGGCCTTTCAGTGTGGGGTCAATTACCTGCAAAAATTTCTGGTAGTTTTTGGCTGCAAACAGGTTGCTGGTGGTGCGGGTATCGAAGGAGACGACGGCCTTCGCCGACAGCCCCGGCGTGATAAAGCCCAGTTGCTGCTCCATACCGTAGGAGGCAATCACGTTGCTCCTGGTTTGCTGAATGTAGCCCGTACGGTTGATCTGCCCATAAACCGGGTTCACCTCCAGATCAGACGTCGTCACCTGTCCCGCCGGCACGTTTACCCCCGCTGGCGTAACCGGGCCGGGTACGGTGGCGGGCAGTGTAAACATACTGGCCAGGATATAAAACGCCGGCGACTGGTTGGCGAAGTTGGTGTTGATGTCGCCACCCAGTGCCCCAAAGACGCCGAAGGGGGAATTCTGCTTTTCCAGATAGCCCGCCACGTTCAGGAAGGCCTTCAGCCGGGGGTTGAGCTGAATGTCGATGTTGGACCGGAAGTTGTAGCGATTCAGGAAAAAGCTGGGGTCGTAGCTCAGGCCGGGTTCCACCTTAAACTGACCACCCTGCCCCAGATACCCCGCATTGACGAAGTAGCTCACGTTTTTCGACCCGCCCGACAGGTTGAGGTTATACCGCTGCTGCGTCGAAAATTTCTTCAGGTTCATGTCGCGCCAGTTGGTGTTGGGGTAGCGCGTGGGGTCGTCGCCGGTTCGGTAATGCTCCAGCGAGGTAGCCGAGAACGTGGGCTTAACGCCGTCGTTGATTTGGGCCTGGTTGCGCAGGGTGGCAAAGTCATACGAGTTCACCGGACTAACCAGCCGCGTAAAATCCTGGATGCCGGTTTCGGCGGTGAAATTGATCTCCGGCTTTTCGCCACTACCCCGTTTGGTAGTCACGAGGATAACACCGTTGGCACCCCTTACCCCAAAAATAGCCGTTGATGAGGCATCTTTCAGGATCGTGACGGTCTCTACTTCGTTGGGGTCGATGTAGGTCAAATCGCGCTCTACGCCATCCACAAGTACAATTGGTGATTGTGCGTTGGTGGTGCCCTGCCCCCTGATGAACAATTGTGTCACGTCGCGGCCCGGCTCGCCACTGCGTTGCAGCGCGGTCAGACCCGGCAGGCGACCGGCCAGCGTTACGGCCAGATTCGCCGCCGGACTTTGCTTCACGTCGCGGGTAGAAATGGACGAAACTGCCCCGGTGACGGTGGCTTTTTTCTGGGTGCCGAACCCCACAACCACCACCTCGTTCAGCGACTGCTCGCTGGCTTTCATGGACGTGTTAATGGCCGTTCGCCCGGTAATAGCAATTTCCTGCGGCAGGTAGCCGATAAACGAGAAAACCAGCGTACCCCTGATCACGCTGGCGTCGGGGATGATCAGCTTATACTGGCCATCGGCGTCGGTGGTCGTGCCCTGTTGGGTGCCTTTCAGTGAGACCGTGACGCCGGGCAATCCGTTGCCTACTTCGTCGGTGATTTTGCCAGAAACCTGGCTGCGCGTGGCTGCCCCGGTCTGGCCTTGTGCGCTGGGGGATATTCCCCAAATGGCGAGTAGCAGAACGAGGATGAATCGACTGATCGACCGTGTTCCTGCATATGTGAGTAATTGATGTTGCATGGGAATAGTTAAATTTTAACTTGTCAGAAGCTAAAAACCATGCTGCAATAGTAGGGGGAATTGGGCGGGTATAGGGGTGGGTTTTGTCTCAGTTTAAGGGGGGGAATAGGTCAGAATAGGCTGTATAAGCACCTTTTTAGGCCAACTGGGCTGTTTTGCCCCAATTGGCGGGCGTGGTGCCAAACTGCTGCTGGAAATTTTGCCGAAACGTTTTCAGGTCGTTGTAGCCCACGGCAAACGCCACCGCCGCCACGCTCAGTTCGTGCTGTTGCAGCAGTTGCGCGGCCCGCTTCAGGCGTACGTTTCGGATGAAATCGCTGGGGGTGAGGTCGGTGATGGCCTGGAGTTTTCGGTAGAACGCTGACCGGCTCATGTTCATGGACTCGGCGAGGGCCTGCGCCGTAAAATCCGGGTTTTCCACGTTGGCTTCCGTCACGGTCATGGCCTTTTTCAGGAAGGCCTCGTCCAGCGAATTCGTGGTCAGGCCCTGCGGTTCAAGCATCAGTTCCCGCCGACATTTGTCTTTGATCAACTGCCGGTTGGCCAGCAGATTTTGCAGCCGCAACAGCAGCAGTCGCGGGTTGAACGGCTTGGTGATGTAGTCGTCGGCCCCGGTGGCGAGGCCGCTGATCTGGTCGGTGTCGGTGCCACGGGCGGTGAGCATCAGCACGGGCAAATGGCAGGTGGTGAGGTGACTTTTCACCTGTTTGCAAAACAGGATTCCGTCCACCAGCGGCATCATCACGTCGCTCACGATGATGTCGGGCAGGTGGTCTTCCAGGTAGGTCCACGCCACCTGCCCATTGTCGCGGCAAACCACGTTGTAGGCTGGTAGCAGCAGATCGCGCAGATACGCCTGAATGTCCCCATTGTCTTCGACCACCAAAACCGTTGGTTTACAGCCCGTTATCGGAATAAACGGTGGTGAAAGCACAACCTCGTCGCGGTGGGTTTCGGCGGGGGTATCCAGCGGTAGGGCGGGCGTTCCGATGGGTGGGCTGGTCAGCGGCAGGGTCACGGTAAAGCGGCTGCCCGCCAGCGGCTGACTTTGTACGGTTACGGTGCCGCCGTGTAATTCGACCAGTTCACGGCATAATGCTAAGCCAATACCCGTGCCTTTATGCGCCGCAAACTGTTGATTATCAGCCTGATAAAACCGGTCGAAAATATAGGGCAGGGCCGCCGTGGGCATACCGATACCCGTGTCGGTGACGGTGATCGTTACCGGGTCACGGTCATCATCCCCGGCTAGTTGCACCGTGATGCTACCCCCGGCGGGGGTGTATTTGAGGGCGTTGGTGAGCAGGTTATAGACCACTTTTTCCAGCTTGTCGGCGTCGGCCCAGCGCACCAGCCGACCTGCCGCTGACCGAAACTGGAGCGCGATGCCCTGCTGGGTGGCCATCGTCCCGAACTGCCCGACCAGTTGAGTACAAAGCGTCACCAGATCAACGGCGTCGAACTGTAATGTCAGGTAGCCCGATTCCGATTTACTCACGTCCATAAGTTGGTCCACCAGGCGCACCATCTTGCTAACCTGCTGATCCATAAGTACTAACTGCCGCGATGATTGCTGCTGATTGACCAACTGCGTCTGGGCCATCATCTCGTCGAGTGGGGCTTTGATGAGCGTCAGCGGCGTGCGGAATTCGTGCGACATGTTGGTGAAAAAGCGGTATTTCATCGCACTCATTTCCCGCTCCCGCTCCCGGTCGAGGTGTTCGATGAGCAACTGATTTTTGCGGTTTATTTCAATGATCGAATACCGACCCAGGCAATAGACCAACCCCACCGACAGCAACAGATAGCCCAGATACGCCCAGGGTGTTTGCCACCAGGGAGGCCGAATAGTGATCAGAATAGGGGCCGAAGCCGCCACCCAATTGCCCTTGTTGTTGGTCGACCTGACCAGAAAACGGTACTGCCCGTGCGGCAACCGCGTGTAGGTAGCCACCCGGTTTTTCGACGGCACCGACCAGCTATCGTCGTAGCCGTCCAGCTTGTAGGCGTACAATTTGTTGTCGTAGCTGCCGTATTCAAGGGCCACAAACCGGATATGTAGCGTAGACTGGTCATGCGTCAATTGCACTGATGGGGGTGCGGTTTGTTTTAGATTGTTGGGCGTGTTGGCGGGTTGGTCGTTTGCCCGAAAATCGGTGATGGCCAGCACGGGTTTATAGTCGGGTTTTTGAAGCCGGACAGGGTCGAAAAGGGTGTAGCCGTTTACCAGGCCAAACATAAGCTGCCCGTTTTTGAGCGCACAGCCCGCATTGTAGTTGAACTGGTTGGCCACCAGGCCGTCACTGATGGTGAAGTTGACGTAGTGGTTGGTAGCGGCATCGTATTTGTACAGCCCGGTGTTCGACCCAAACCATAGTTGCCCGCCCCGGTCTTCCAGCATCTTGTAGACCGTGACGTTGGCCAGTTGCCGGTCGGGCCTGATGCGCCGAAACTGACCTGTTTGGGGATTCATCGCAAACAAGCCGTCGCCCGCGCTGCCCACCCAGAGCGTACCCCGGTGGTCCTCAAAAATGGCCGTGACGTATAGCCCCGCCGCCGAAACGGACTGGTTCAGCCGGGTGTATTGCACAAACTGATCGTGCGCTTCGTCGTAGCGGTTTAGGCCGGTTACGGTGCCCACCCAGAGTTGCCCTTTCGCGTCTTCGTAAAGCGTGGCCACCTGATCATTGCCTAAACTGCCCGCCCGTGACGAATGCCGGTAATGCCGAAAATGACCCGTTTGTGCATCGTATCGGTTCAGCCCGCCCAGGTTCGTGCCAATCCAGACGCGCCCTTTCCGGTCGACCAGGATATTGTTGACGGCGTTTGAACTGAGGCTGTTCTGGTTGCCTGACTCGTGCGAAAAGTGCGTGATCCGGCCCGTTTTGGGGTCGTATTTATTCACGCCCCGGTTGTAACTGCCAATCCACAAATTCCCGTTGGCGTCATCATCGAGGCCCTGAATCTGGTTGCCCAGCAAACCGTTAGAGCCTGATGATGAAGTAGTTAACGTTATTATTTCGGACGAATTGTGCATCAGCCCCACCACGCCGCTGTTCTCCAGCCCAAACCAGCGGTTGCCCCATTTGTCCTCCACCATGTCGCGGATGATCTTGCCATTGAGGGCGTTGTGGGCGCGGGGTTGGGGCAGCAGCGCGAAGCCCGCTGTAGTGGCGTAGTTGATGTTCACCCCGCCATAGTAGGTGCCCACCCACATGTTGCCCTGCCGGTCGCGGCAAATCGAAAATACGTACTGATCGTTGAGGGCAAACCGCTGGGTGGCGTTGGTGGGTATGGGGGTGAGCGTGTGTTTTTGCAGGTCGAAGATGAGCAGCCCGTCGTCGGTGCCGATCCACACGTTGCCGCCGAGGTCATCCTGCAACGACCGGACCACGCCCAGGGGTTGCCGGTTTGCCAGCACCGGCTTAACCAGATCTGGTTAAGCCGGTCTTCAAAAAAAGCGTTGATATGGTTGGCATCGTCATTGGCCAGTGCTTTGCCGGGCAGCAGTTGGCGGCTGCTTTTTCGGTCCGGGCTGATGGTGGTGATTCCGGCGTCGGTGCCCACCCAAAGCTGGTGCTGACTGTCTTCCATCACCGTCACCACTTTGTTGCTGGCAATGGCCGGGAGCGATTGGGACGTAAAAAACCAGGGCGTCCGGTGGGCTTCGTCAAACGCTAGCAGGCCGTGCTGTAGCGTGGTGAGCCACAGCATACCCTGCCGGTCAACGTAGGCTTTCAGAAACGAGATGCGGTCGAAGCCGTAACGGCGGTTTTCGTCGGGCGTAAAAAATGGGGCAAACCGATGCGTGGCCGAGTCGAGCCGGAGCAGGGCACCATTGAGGGTAATGACCAGCAACCGCCCCTGTGCGTCTTCGTGAACGTCGTAAATATTATCGCGGGGGATGAAATTACGCCCTTCGCCCTGTTTGGAATAGACCTGCAAATCATACCCGTCGAACCGGTTCAGGCCACTGCGCGTACCGATCCAGATGAAGCCCGCCCGGTCCTGATAGACGCAGGTGACGGCGTTGTTAGACAGCCCCTGCTCCTGCGAAAGCGAGCGAAACGTGGGGGTTGGTTGTTGGGCATGGACGGCCAAAATTGCCCCGCAGTTTAGCAGAAAAACGAGCCACCAGAAACGGCGGGAAGCCATGTGCCAATGAGAATGGGCAGTCGTTTCACCACCATCATCCGGTGGCTGAGTACTAGCACAGTGCAACATAACGTGTGAGTGGTTGTTGCCTCAAAAATGGAATTTAATCCTGCTCACACGTTCCTATACCTACCTAACATTGGTAATTTTTTGAGAACAGGTTGATTTTTACGGATACCATCCGCGCTTCGGCACCAGCTTACTCCGCCTTCGCCCGCCTTGCCATACCGTGTAATTCATTGACCATCAACGACGACCCAATCACGAGTGGCGACCGCTGATGGAGCGAAGTAGGGGCCACGTCGAGAACAGGCTGCGTGCCGTTGGTGGCGGTGCCGCCGGTTTGTTCGGCCACGAACGCCAGGGGGTAGCATTCGTACAGCAGCCGCAGTTTACCCGTTGGCGCGGCGGTGGTGGCGGGGTACAAATAGATACCTCCTTTCAGCATATTCCGGTGAAAATCGGCCACGAGCGAGCCAATGTACCGGGCCGAAAATCGCCGGTTCCGGCACTGCTCGATGTAGTGGCGTGTGGCGGGGGCATAATCGGTCAGGTTGCCCTCATTATACGAAAAGATGGTGCCGTCGGGCGGGGTCTGGATGTCGGGGTGCGAGAGGATAAACTCGCCCACGGAGGTGTCGTAGGTGAAGCCGCTGACCCCGTGCCCCGTGGTGTAGACCAGCACCGTCGAGGTGCCGTAGAGTACGTATCCCGCCGCTATCTGCGCCCGTCCGCCCTGCAAAAAGTCGGCCATCGTGGGGGCGGTGCCGATGGGTGTTACGCGGCGATAGATGGAGAAAATAGTGCCCACCGATACGCCCACGTCAATATTCGACGACCCGTCGAGCGGGTCCATGGCCACCACATACTTCGCATTTTCGTTGCCGGTGTGAATCAGTTCATCGGCCTCTTCGGAAAGAATGGCGCACACCTCACCGCCGTTTTTTAGGGCACGGAGGAATCGGATATTGGCCACCACGTCCAGTTTTTGCTGGTGTTCGCCCTGCACGTTGACGGTGCCGTAGGCCCCGGTAATGTCGATCAGCCCGGCCCGGTTTATCTCGCGGTTGATGATTTTGCTGGCCAGTGCCACATCGCGTAGCAACTGCGAGAGTTCACCCGATGCGTAGGGGAACGCGCTCTGCTGCCGCATGATGAACCGGTCGAGCGTGACGCCAACGGGGGTGGCGATGGGTTGTGGAGAAGCGGTCATAACGAAGGAATTTCCACAAAGGAAATACCCCGGCTCGACTCCACCTACACACAGTTACTTAGTTGGCTGCGCATTCAGGGGGTTACCTGTCAACTAGGACAGTGTGGGAAGGGACGCGCCATTGTGCCGCCTACTTTCGTGACGAAGCAGGGTTGCCCCAGACCATTGTCAATGCTTCTACTACCTTCGTGGGTGACTTTTGTGTGGCAAAAAATGGACAACCGGAAAACCCTGAAACGTACCTCATTCCTGGCCGTGGTCGTAATCACGACTATGGCCATTGGCCCCGTACTCGACCAGCCAACGGCTGCTCCCGTTGCCCCCAATATCATTTTTCTTCTCGCCGACGATCAGCGGTGGGACGCGCTGGGGGTGGCCGGTAATGCCGTCATCCAAACGCCAAACCTGGACCGGTTGGCGCGGGAAGGGTTTTATTTCAGGCGGTCATACGTCACCACACCCATCTGCGCCATCAGCCGGGCCAGCATCCTGAGCGGGCAATATGCCCGTCGGCACGGTATCGTCGATTTTGGCACGTCGTTTACCGATTCGGCACGGGCACAAACCTATCCGCTACTCCTCCGCAAGGCAGGCTACCGAACCGGGTTTATTGGCAAGTATGGCGTTGGCAACAAGATGCCCACAGACGACTATGATTACTGGCGCGGCTTCGACGGGCAGGGCAACTATGCCGCCCGCGACGGGCAGGGGAAGCCCATTCACCTGACCGATCTGATGGGCCAGCAAATGGATGAATTTCTCCAGGCCAACCCCAACGGGAAACCATTTTGTTTGTCGGTGAGCTTTAAAGCACCACACGCCCAGGATGCGGCCAATCCCGAATTTCCTTTTGCCGACCGCTTCAGTAAACTCTACACGGACAAAACCTTGAAACGTCCTATCCTGGCTCAGGATAAATATTACCGGCAGTTCCCGGACTGGTTTCGACATAATGACCAGAACGAATCCCGCATTCGGTGGAGCCGTCGGTTTGCTACGGATTCCATGTTTCAGCAGACGACCAAATCCTACTTTCGCCTGATCACAGGGATAGATGACGTGGTGGGGAAGTTGCGCCAGTCTTTGCAAGCGCGCGGATTGTCGGACAACACCATCATCGTTTACACCAGCGACAACGGGTTTTACGAAGGCGAGTATGGTTTTGCCGACAAATGGTACGGCCATGAACTCTCGATCCGGGTGCCGCTCATCATCTACGACCCCCGCCAAACCAACCGGCAGCAACGCACCACCGACCGGTATACGCTTAACATCGACCTGGCACCTACGCTGCTGACTCTGGCGGGCGTACCCGTGCCGGGCCGGATGCAGGGCACTAGCCTGACCCGGTTGATGGACAACGCCAAAACGCCCTGGCGTACCGAGTTCTTCTTCGAACACCTGTTCAACCCGCCCAACGTGTTTATCCCCCAGTCGGAGGGGGTGTTGAGCGCGGAAGAAAAGTACGTTCACTACCTTAACCTCCGTCAGCCTCAGCCAGCAGACAGTTATGAAGAGGTCTACAACCTGAAAATAGACCCGCAGGAGATGACTAATCTGGCCGCTAAGCCGTCGGGACAGGCACTCAAAAAAACGCTGCTGCCCCGCTTCGAGCGGCTCAAGGCGGCGGCCCGGTAACGCCCACTTAACTCGTAATCCGTTATGAATCAACTCGCATTGGGTGTAAGTGGCCTCTTTCTGGCGGGGCTTCTGGTCTGGAAATCATCGCCCCCCGCTACCCCGCCACCGGGGCTGGGAAATCCCCGAAAACCCAACATCGTCATTGTCATGGCCGACCAATGGCGTGCCCAGGATCTTGGCTATATGGGCAATCGGGACGTGGTTACACCCCATCTGGACAAGCTGGCTACCGAGTCGGTCGATGCCCGGCTGTGCGTGGCCGAAGTGCCCGTTTGCTCACCCAGCCGGGCCAGCCTGCTCACGGGGCAGCACGCCACCACCCACGGGGTGTTCTACAACGACCGTCCCCTTCGCAACGAGGCCGTGACGCTGGCCGAGGTGTGTCAGCAAAGTGGCTACCAGACGGGCTTCATTGGCAAATGGCACATCAATGGCGGGATGGGCAAAGACTTTAACCCAGGTCGATTGGCCCCAATTCCGGCCAGTCGGCGGCAGGGGTTTGCCTACTGGCGGGCGCTGGAGTGTACGCACGACTACAACAACTCGCCCTATTACAATGAGGCGAACAGGCGGTTTGTCTGGCAACAGTACGATGCCATCAGTCAGACCGATTCGGCCATTGCCTTCATGACCCAACCCCGTAGTGAACCGTTTCTGCTGGTGCTGGCGTGGGGACCGCCGCACGACCCTTACCAGACCGCCCCCAAAGAATACCGCCAGAAATACGCCAACAAAGCCCTGACATTACGACCCAACGTGCCGCCGAAAGACACGACCGAAGCCCGCCGGGCATTGCGCGGCTATTATGCCCACATTAACGCCCTCGACGACTGCATTGGCCGGTTGGAGGCGGCTATAAAAGGGGCTAATCTGGACGATAACACCATTTTTGTCTTCACCTCTGATCACGGCGACATGCTTTACTCGCAGGATCAGATCAACAAGCAAAAGCCCTGGGATGAATCGATTCGGGTGCCGTTTCTGCTCAAATATCCCGCCGGGCTGGGCCGAAAAGGGAACACCCTGGACGTACCCATGACCCTAACGGACGTCATGCCCACGCTGCTTTCGCTCAGTGGCCAGCCGATTCCGGGCCGCGTGGAGGGGCACGATTACGAAGCGCTGTTTCATAAACCCCGACCACCAAAACCCGACGAAGCGGCGCTGATTGCCTGTGTCGTGCCCTTTCATCAGTGGGGTTACGGTCACGGCGGGCGTGAGTTTCGGGGTATCCGCACGGCGCGTTACACCTACGTGCGCGATCTGAAAGGCCCCTGGCTGTTCTATGACAACCTGCTGGACCCCTACCAGTTGGTGAACCGGGCCAATCGGCCCGACGTGGCGCAGACGCAGCAACAGATGGAGGCCATCCTGACGCGAAAACTCCGGGAAGCGAACGACAATTTCCTGCCGGGAAACACGTATATGGAACAGTGGCATTACCCCTGGGCGTCAATTGATTCGGTGGCAAATCCATATTACAGGTAAACTAATTCCGACTACGGCCAGGTAATGCCGACTCCCCTGAATAGGGCCATCGCCATGCGGCCAACATGCGCACACTCCAACCCCCAAAACCGGCCCGGCGTCCGCGCAAAACCCGCCGTTGATCAATGACCCACGCACCAATTTTACCGCAAACGCACTTTGTCAACGACCTCGCCAGCACCGATACTACGTTTCGGGTGGGTTTATTCGGGATCGGGCTGGAAGCTTACTGGTCGCAGTTCGAGGGGCTGGAGGTTAGGTTGCAGGGCTACCTCCAACAGGTGGCTGACAGGCTGCAACGCCCTCATTCACAAGTTATTAATCTGGGCCTGGTCGATAACGCTGAAAAGGCGGTGCAGGCGGGACACCGGTTTCGGCAGGCCGATATTGACATTCTTTTCATCTACGTCACCACCTACGCCCTCTCAGAAACGGTGCTGCCGGTGGTGCGGCGGGCCAACGTGCCGGTGATCCTGCTGAACCTCTCGCCCGAACCGGCGATGGACTACCACTGGATCAACAGCCTCGATGACCGCACGCGCATGACCGGCGAATGGCTGGCTTTCTGCGCGGCCTGCCCCGTGCCCGAAATCGCCAATGTGTTTCGGCGGGCGGGCATCCCGTTTCAGCAAATTACGGGCGTGCTCCACAACGACCCCGACTGCTGGCGCGAGGTAGACGAATGGCTGGACGCGGCGCAGGTGGCCCACACCATGGCCCACAACTGCCTGGGTCTGATGGGCAATTATTACAGCGGTATGCTGGACATCTATACTGACCCGACCCTGCAACTCATCACCTTTGGCGGGCAGATCAAAATTCTGGAAGTGGATGAACTCTCGGTCCTGAAAGATGCCGTTTCGGCCACCGACGTGCGGGAACGGGTGCTGGCTTTCAGGGCCTTTTTCGACATACAGGCTGACTGTTCACCCGCCGAACTGGCCCGCGCCGCCCGCACGTCGGTGGCGCTGGACCACCTGGCCGCGACGCACGGGCTGGGATCGCTGGCGTATTACCACAAAGGCACGGGTAATGCCACCAACGAAGACACCATGACGTCGGTGATTCTGGGTATGTCGCTGTTGACGGGGCGGGGTATTCCGGTAGCGGGCGAATACGAAATCAAGAACGCGCAGGCCATGAAAATCATGGATAGTTTTGGGGTAGGTGGTTCATTCACAGAATACTACGCTATGGATTTTTCCGCCGACGTGGTGCTGATGGGCCACGACGGACCGGGGCATATTCGCATGGCGCAGGGCAAAATAAAGGTGCGTCCGTTGCAGGTCTACCACGGCAAAGTGGGGGCTGGTTTGTCGGTCGAAATGTCGGTGCAGCATGGGCCTGTCACGCTGCTTTCGGTGGTGGAAGACGGGCACGGTAAGTTGCTGTTGCTGGTGGCCGAGGCCGAATCCGTACCGGGCCCAATTCTCGAAATCGGCAACACCAACAGCCGCTACCGTTTCCCGATTGGTGCCCGGAATTTTGTGAACCAATGGAACAATCACGGCCCGGCGCACCACTGCGCCGTGGGCGTAGGTCACATTGCCGCGAAGATCGAAAAGCTGGGTAAACTACTTCAGATCGCCGTGGTCCGGGTGTGTTAGAGCCAACCAGAAGACCGTCATGAAGAACCACTTCCTCCTACTACCATTGGCAGTGGGCCTGCCGCTGGCGGTGTAGTACGGGCCGAACACATCTCGACGGGCAGTCGGTATCTGTATTCCGTGGCATTTTGCCCTCGGTCTACCCGCCTCCGATACCATCTGGACCAGCCCTACGCGGGCTTGGACCACCAGCTAATAAACCGAACTCATTGCTATGAACAACTACCAATTAATCAGTTACTTATTTCTCTTGTCTTTCCTCACACAGGCACAAAATCTGGTCAGCACAACGCTTACCGCCGACCAAAAAGCCACCGAAAAAGCCCGGCTTTTGGCGCTGGCGCAGGCCGACCGGCAGCGAATGATGACCCGGCTCAACCTGTACCAACCCACCCTGCCGCCCGTTGCCGATGACCCCAAACGCCCCGCAAAAACGGCGCAACATCCGGGGTTCAGCAGTTGGTTCGACGCGGCCAGTCGGCGCTACGTCCGGTCGAGTTATGGGAGCTGGACCAACTACGACGATGCCAAAGCGGGGCTGACCATTGCGCCCGATCCGCTGGTGCTGCACAACGGAAAACCCGTGCGCGATGCTAACACGTGGTGGGCCAAACGCCGCCCCGAAATTCTGGCCGATTTCACCGAAAATGCCTATGGCATTACACCCAAAAATACGCCGGAAGTCATGTTCGTCACCACTGCCACGGACGCTGCTTTTCTGGGTGGAAAAATCATCCGTAAAACCATCCAAGGCCGAATCGACAATAGCCGGTATCCCGCCGCCACGCCCCGCATCGACCTCGCGCTCTACCTGCCTGCCGGGGCCACCGGACCGGTGCCGGTTGTGATGATCGTGGGCGATATTCCCGCCACGAAAGCCGGTGACGGGCCGGGGGTGTTGGAACAGGTGCTGGCGGCGGGCTGGGCCTTAGCCACGTTCAGCCCTACGGCGGTGCAACAGGACAGCGGCGCGGGCCTGAACGCGGGTATCATCGGCTTGATGAATGCTGGAAAAGACCGCCAACCTAACGACTGGGGTACGCTGGCCGCGTGGAGTTGGGGACTGAGCCGCGCCCTGGATTACCTCGAAACCGACCCCGCCGTCGATGCCCGCCAGGTGGCCTTGCAGGGGCATTCGCGGTGGGGAAAAACAACCCTGCTGGCTGCTGCGCTGGATTCCCGCTGGGCAATGGTCTACGTCAGTTGCTCCGGGGCGATGGGTGCGTCGCTCGAAAAACGGGACTTCGGCGAAACGATTGACAACGTAGCTGAGGCGAACGAGTACCACTGGATGGCTGGTAATTTCCTGCGCTACGCCGGGCACTGGGCCACCATGCCCACCGATGCTCATGAGTTGATTGCGCTGGTGGCCCCCCGCCCCGTGTTTATCACGAGCGGCACGGAAGACATCTGGTCCGACGGACACGGTACGTTTCTGGCCGGGGTGGGCGCAAGTCCAGTGTATGCGTTACTGGGCAAACGCGGCCTGCCGACCACCCAAATGCCCACCCCCGGCACGGCCCTGATGGCTGGTGAAGTAGCTTTCCGCGAACACATCGGTGGCCACACCGACCTGCCCGACTGGCCCGTTTTTATTGATTTTGCGAAGCGGTATTTTAAGTGATGCAGGTGCTGCTGAGGCGAAGCCATACACGACGATGAGTCGTACATTGCGAAGCAGGCGGAAGCCTGACCAAACTAGCACGTTATGCGCCATGTAGTACCCCGCCTGCTCCCGCTGCTTTCGGGCGCCATTGCCCTTGGTGGCCTGACCCTATTGGCGGTAGCCTGCCAGCCCGACGCGCCCAGACAGTTTGCCTTTTCGCCCACCATAACGGTATTCGAGACCGAACCGACCCAGAAAACCACGCCCGCCGGTCAGCCCCCTCAACACCTGCCCACCGACATGGTCTACGTGCCGGGCGGCTACACTCAAATTGGCTCTGACGAGGGGCTGGCGCAGGAAAAACCCACGTTCTGGGTGCAGGTGACCCCTTTTCTGATGGATCAGCACGAAGTGACGGTGGGTCAGTACCGGGCGTTTACGACCGCAACCGGCTTTAAAACGGAGGCCGAAAAATTTGGCGATGCCGGGGTATTCAACGATGCCACCAAAGAGTGGGAATTGATTAAGGGCACCAACTGGCAATACCCCTACGGCCCCAAAGCTGGCCCCGCCGCCGATGTGATGCCCGTGACGCAGGTGTCGTGGAACGATGCGCAGGCCTACGCCAAATGGGCCGGCAAACGCCTGCCGCGCGAGATCGAGTGGGAACACGCCGCCCGCAACGGCACCAACAGCCGCACCCTGTATTCATTCGGTAATGAGCTGTCGAGCAACGGCAAATTTCTGGCCAACACCTGGAACGGCAAATTCCCCGACTATGACCGGGTGAGCGACGGATTTCACCGGGCGGCCCCCGTGGGCACGTTTGGGAAGTCGCCCCTCGGTTTATCAGACATGGCGGGCAATGTCTGGGAGTGGTGCGAAGACCCCAAAATGGCCTACGCCGACCTGATCCGAAACGTACCCGTCCCGATCACGGCCACCACCGAGCGCGTGCAGCGGGGCGGCTCGTACCTCTGCGAACCGGGCTGGTGCCACGGCTACCGCGTGTCGGGCCGTTCGGGCAGCACCGCCGAAACGGCCCTGATGCACACTGGATTTAGGTGTGTGAAAGATTTGTGAGTTGATTAAGCCGGGTGAGGTGACGAATTGAGCGTACGTGTTTTAGTCGAAGCGATGGTGGGACAGGTCGATGGGCAGCGAATGATATTCGGCAAATCTATTTTCAGCTCATCGTTGTTACCCTTATATACCAGCCTGGGTGAGCCTGAGCAACACCATTTGCCAGTCGCTCACCGGACCGCCGGACCGTCACTCATTAGTACATGAAACTACTTAAAGTTGCTGCTGGTGTGCTTAACCAGACTCCCCTGGCCTGGGACCACAACCGCCAGAATATCATCAATGCCATCGACGCGGCCCGCGAACAGGGTGTCAGCCTGCTGTGTTTACCCGAACTCTGCATTTCGGGCTACAACTGCGAGGATATGTTTTACGCGCAAAACACGATAGATCAGTCCATTGCGTCGCTGCTGGAGATTGTCGACCATACCGCCGGTATTGTGGTGGCGGTGGGTTTGCCGCTGCGCTACAACAACCGCACCTACGACGTGGCCTGCCTCATGGCCAATAAGCGGATCATCGGTTTTCCGGTGAAACAGCACTTGGCCAACAACGGCATTCACTACGAAACACGCTGGTTTCAGCCCTGGAATCTGGGTCTGCGCGACGAAATTAAAATCGGTGAGCTCAGCTATCCCATTGGTGATCTGGTGTTCGATCTGTCGGGCATTCGTATTGGGTTTGAAATCTGTGAAGATGCCTGGGTGGCCGGGCGTCCAGGTCGGGCGTTGTATGAACGCGGCATCGACATTATTTTGAACCCCACGGCCAGTCATTTTTCGTTTGGTAAATCGGTCGTGCGTGAACGGTTCGTGATCGATGCGTCGCGGGCATTTGGCATCAGCTACGTCTACACCAATCTGCTGGGTAACGAAGCGGGCCGCGCCATTTATGACGGCGACGCGATGGTGGCCTCGAACGGTGAACTACTGGTGTCTGGTCCGCGCCTGAGCTACGAAGACATGCACATCGTCTCGGCCACGGTGGATGTAGAACTGACACGGCTGAACCAGACCCAAAACCGCGTCAATCTGGCCTTCGCCCTGCCCAACCTCCGGGTCACGGACCGCTTCGACTGGCCCGACACGCCGCCCGTACTACAAACCGCCGAACTGGAGCCGTGGGAGCGATTTGGCCATATTAAAGAAGAAGAATTTGCCCGCGCCGTGGCCCTCGGCCTGTTCGATTATTTGCGCAAAAGCCGCTCGCAGGGGTACGTCCTGAGCCTGTCGGGTGGGGCCGATTCGTCGGCGATTGCGGCTACGGTCTATTTGATGGTGCGCATGGCGGTCGAGAATATCGGGCTGGACGACGTGAAGAAAAAGCTGCATTACCTGAAAGCGATTCAGGACTGCGACAGTGCCGAAGCAATGGTGGGCAAGCTGCTGACAACGATGTATCAGGGCACCCAAAACTCGTCGGACGATACGTTCAATTCGGCCAAAGAACTCGCCGAGAGCATCGGGGCCACGTTTATGAACATCAACATCGACGGGCTGGTGGGCACCTACCGGGGCCTGATTGAGGCACAACTGGGCCGCGAATTGTCGTGGGACACCGACGACCTGGCCCTGCAAAACATTCAGGCGCGGGTGCGGGCACCGGGTATCTGGATGCTGGCGAACCTGAAAAACGCGCTGCTGCTGAGTACGTCGAACCGGTCGGAAGCCGCCGTGGGCTACTGTACAATGGATGGCGACACGGCGGGCAGCATTTCGCCCATCACGGGTATCGACAAGCACTTTCTGCGGCAGTGGCTCGTGTGGCTCGAAAATGACGGTCTGAATGTGGTAAATACCCCAAGTTCAAATGACCGGATTAAGCTGACGGGCCTGCACCGGGTAAACACCCTGCAACCCACCGCCGAACTCCGCCCGCTGGAGCGCAACCAAACCGACGAAGACGATCTGATGCCCTACGACGTACTCAACGAGATCGAAAATACCGCCATCCGCGACAAGCAATCCCCGCTCGACGTGCTGAGGCTGATGGAAGTCCGCTTTACCGGAAAGCATGACCGCGACAAGCTACTGATCTGGATCGAGCGGTTTTTTAAGCTCTGGAGCCGCAACCAGTGGAAGCGCGAACGCTACGCCCCCAGTTTCCACCTTGACGACCATAGCCTGGACCCCCGCACCTGGATGCGTTTCCCGATCCTCTCCGGCGGCTTCGAAAAAGAACTCGCCCAAATGCGCGACTGGGCCGGTGAACAAAGCACCAAAGGCAACCGGAAGGGTAAAATCGGTTTCTGACTGTTTAGCGGAGTGGTACTCCGCCGTTACCATTTGCTCCGTTTAGGATGCCATCGCGTCTGTTGATGACTGGCGCAATGGCATCCCCAAAATCCGTTTAACTTTGTAAAAAACCGCCGCCCATGATTACCCCCGAAGAATTTCCATACATCACCGGCTTGCACGTAAACGATTGCTATACGTACAAGGATTTTGATATTAACCTAAATAATTACAAACCATTCAGCCATTTGATTTTAACAGGTAAAAATGGTTCGGGAAAGAGTAGTATATTAAAAAGCTTGAAAGATTTATTTTTTAATATTAGAGAACGAAATAAATTTTATTATTTGATATCTATTCGAGACAGGGTTTTTTCGATTAATAGAATAGCTTGGAAGGCAATATTAGCTGATAGTTCGAAGACTGATAAAGAGATATATGAACTGTATCTCTCTATGGGCCCAAGTTCTATGGGATCAAGTTTTCAATTTTTTGATCAACTTAACCAAGTTCATCCCACATTTGATATAGATCCAGGACTACTTGCTTATCCGGAAAAACTTTCATTCGTATTCACTTTTCTAGAAACGAGAATAATTGATCAAGTAAAAAAGGTCCTAGTACCTACAAAAGAATCAGATTTCACCGAAAAAATAAATTTACCAGAATCTACAAAGTTTTTTTCAGACGAATTTAATCAATACCTTGTTAATAAAAAAGTTGAACAAGCCTTTCATCAAATTCAGAAAAAAAATTCCGATGTAGATGCTATCGATAGCTTTTTCAATACCTTAAGAACGTTTTTAAGTGACATATCTGAGAATAGCATAACGGATTTGTACTTTGAATACGACCAATATCGGTTTATTGTCGTTTTTAAGGATGGACGTAAAGTACTTCTCGATTCATTGCCAAGTGGTTTTTCTGCACTATTTA
Source organism: Cytophagales bacterium (assembly GCA_038230755.1). Taxonomy (GTDB): domain Bacteria; phylum Bacteroidota; class Bacteroidia; order Cytophagales; family Spirosomataceae; genus Fibrella. The sequence continues at coordinate 44,069 of JBBRMP010000008.1, forward strand.
GTACTTTGATGGATTTATTTATTCGTATAGATCTGATTCGAAAGCAAATCGGTAACAATACGTATAATCCATGTGGTATTGTTCTGATCGATGAACCGGAAACACACCTGCACCTTGAACTACAGGAACAAGTTCTACCACTTTTCACAGAATTGTTCCCTAATATTCAATTCATTGTTGCTACTCACTCACCAGCCGTGATTGCCAGTATCAAGAGTGCCACGATTTTTGATTTGACCACAAAGGAAACGCGAACCAGCGAAGAAACGGTGGGGCGGAGCTACTCAGAGTTGATGACCGCTCACTTTGGGCTGGAAAATACGTATTCTTCAATTGCTGACGGTATTATTGATCAAATTAATGATAATGTCGCCAAGTATAAAGATGATGTAGATGGCTTGAAATCAGCTCTAGCTAAAATATATTCAGAGAATAATGTTTATTTATCGCCAACATTGCAGGTTGAGCTAGAATTACTAATTGCACAAGCTGAGGCAAAACAGGCCGTGGTTCGATGATCAATACTGATAGAAGTGTTACGTTTTCTCCCAAATCACTGGAAGCACAGAAAGAGCATAGAAGTGATGATGTACTAGATGCATTATACTTACTTTTTCGTAAAAAATGTTACCTGACAGAACAGCGATTTAGGTTTCGGAATGATATGCAAATTGACCATTTCGTACCTCAAAGCCGACGCCCTGACCTCAAATTTTCTTGGGAGAACTTGTATCCGATTGATCATAGGGCCAACCTGATAAAACTGAATAGTGATCCAACTGGCGGGTATCTAGATCCCTGTGATCCGAATGATGATGTAGAGAAAGAGATCATTTATACTGTTGAGTATGGAGGATCTGCTTTATTTCAACCCCGTGATAATGCCAATGTAAGAGCAGTAAATACCGTTGTGTTGTTAACAAAACTCCATCGAGAGTTGGATGAGGCCATTCGCAATATGCATCACAAGGTTGTTCATGCCGTAGCCAGATGGCATACCGCTCAACGACAAGCAGACATCGAACAGTCAAGAGAAGCTGAAATTACATTACGCGTTTTGCTATCTCGCAATAGCCCCTTCACCATGTTAATGCGTTCAATTGACGTTGTCAGTATGCTACCCGCCGAATTCTTCGATTAACGCTTGTGACTCAACGCCGAATTTGCTGCTCGAAAAAGCGGAGGGCTTCCACGTGTACGTCGATGTCGTTGGGGTAATCGTGTTTGCCGCCGATTACTTTTAGCAGCACCACGTCGGGGTGGCCCCTGGCGCGGTAGGTGTAACGTTCAATGGTTTTGCCGTCGTTGGGGTCGGTGTCGGGTAGGGTCTCCTGAGTGGGTTTGCCCTGATATTGGGCCAGATCGGCCCAGTAAGCCAGCGTACGGTCGGTAGAGCGAACTTCGCCCATGTTCATGTTGCCACCCAATACCACCATACCACCGTTGTAGGGGTTGATAGGGTCCAGCGTGCCGTTGACAATCATGATCGCCACGGGCTTGCCCGACGGTACACAGTCCAGGTTGGTGGTGTCGGGTAGGTTAGCGATGATGGCCGTCACCGCCCGAAACGCCCCCGGCATGGTTAGGGCCAGCTTGTAGGCCATGTGTCCCCCGCCCGACGTACCCACCGCAAACACATGGTCGCGGTTGATGCCGTACCGTTTGTTGAAATAGTCGATCATGCCCGCGAAGAAGGCCTGCTCATTGATGTTTTCCACGTTGGCCTGCGCTGGTGAGGCCTTGCGGCATTCATTCCAGTAGCGCTTGTAGGCATCGGGATAAACCAGTAGTGCATTCTCGGTTTGGGCCAGCTTGTCCATCTTCGCGGTTGGAATAAGCATATCTCGTCCCTTTCCGCCTGAGCCGTGCAACACGAAAATGAGGCTGGGGTTCTTGGAGGAAGCAGGCGAAGGCTGGCTATACTGAAACGACCGGTAGTGTCCCTCGATCAACAGCGAATCGGTCATGAGTTGCGCATTGGCGGTCGCGCTTACCAATCCAAGCAGCAGAAAAAAAGCAATCGTATGTCTTGTCATGCGCGGTGTGTGTAAGTGGTTTTTGTGATTGGGAGAATAAGGTCTATTCGCTAAAAAGATACCGCTATCTGACTACGTGCAGGGGCATAGTTGAACGCGCCCATGCCCATTTCCAACTACCTTTGCCCAGCACTCACCAACCCAAATACCCCATGAATCAATCGCTGTTTGAGCAGTTCCGGCGGACGCAGCGGGTAGAGACGGTGGCCCTGCCGGAGAAGGCCGAAAAGCTGCGTGTACAGCTTTGTTTTGATGATGTTGGCTCCTACGTGCAGCTACTCAACGAGCGCGGCGCAGTGGTCGAACCGGCGTATCAGGCCTACAGCGGGGCGCTGCGTAACCTGCTCCGGGCCATCGGCCAACTGCGCGAACGCAACGGCTTCATCATCGACTGGGAAAATCCCTCCGCCCAACTCTACCTCCACCAGCACGACTATCTGCTCGACTACATACGACAATGCCCCGCCGTGGTTGACGAACAGGGCGAACCCATCTCGTTTTCGGACCTGGTCGGCGAACTGCGCGTGCAGATAAAGCCTGAACAGGAGGTAGATACGCCCGAAACGGCGGTGATCAATCACAAGCTCAATGCACAGGTGCGGCTGTTTGTGGATGGGCAATATGAACCCGATTTCCGGCTGCTCAACGAACGCCATGCCCTCTCGGAAGGGCGCGTGGTGGCCGTAGCCGAAGTGGGGCCGGGGTTTAGCCGGGTGCCACTCTTCAACACCCCGCTGGCCCCCAAAGACCTGACCAAATACCTGTCGCTGGCCCTGTCATACATCGATAATCTACGCATAGAATATGCTGATTATAAGGTTATTACGGTTGATACTGAACCCATTCTTGCGCAGCCGTGCCTTATTTTTGAGAAAATAGATGCCGACCAGTCGCTGTATATGCGGGTGAGTCAGCAACTGCCGCAGACCGACGCGGGCTTCCTGGATGAGTTCGATCTGGCCCGTTTTGCCGACGTCAACGACCTGGAACAGACCATCTCGGTGCGGCTCATCGAACAGCAACCTCTGGCCCTGTTGCTGGCGCGGGTGGAGGCCCTGATCGAGAAGCACACCACGGGCGGCAAAGGCCGGAAACGCGGGCCGGGGCAGTTCATCACCGAAGGCAACCTGTTTGTGCTGCCCCACGATCTGGCCGGGCCGTTTATTTACCAGGAATTGCCCCAACTCCTCGAAACGTTCCAGCTATTTGGGGCCGAAAAACTGCGTCAATACCGCATCAGCACCGCCGCCCCCCGCCTGAATCTGAGCCTCAGCCACGGTATCGACTTTCTGGAAGGCGACGCCTCCATCAGTTTCGGCGACGAAAAACTAAGTTTGCTGGAGGTGATCCGGCAGTATAACCAAAACCGCTACGTGCAACTCTCGGATGGGAGCCACGCGCTGATCAATGAGACGTATATCCGCAAGCTGGAACGGCTGTTTCAACGCACGAAAAAAGATGGCGTGAAGCTGTCATTTTTCGATTTGCCCCTGGCCGAAGAACTGCTGGACTCAGCCCTGAGCGAGGCGACATTCCAGAAATCGCGGGCATTTTTTACGGGTTTCAACGACCTGGCTACCAAAAAACCGAAGACCGCCGCCGTCGATGCCACGTTGCGCCCGTACCAGAAACGGGGCGTTCAATGGTTGGAACACCTCCACGAATACGGCCTCAACGGCTGCCTCGCCGACGACATGGGCCTGGGTAAGACGCTGCAAACCATCACGTTAATGTCGCGGTTTTACCCCGCCGAGACAAAGCCCACGCTGGTGGTGATGCCCAAGAGCCTGCTCTTTAACTGGCAAAAAGAAGTGGACCGGTTCAACCCTAACCTGACCTATTACACCTACTACGCCGATACCCGGAATCTGGACGACGCCTGCAAACACCACCTTATTTTCACGACCTACGCCCTGCTCCGCAACGACATCGAGAAGTTTCGGGAGCGGGCCTACTTCTACGTCGTGCTGGACGAGTCGCAGAATATCAAAAACCTGCAGTCACAGGCGAGCCGGGCGGTGGTGCTGCTGGACGCCCAACACCGGCTGGCGTTGAGCGGCACACCCATCGAAAACAACCTCTCGGAGCTGTATTCGCTGTTCCGGTTCCTGAACCCGGCCATGTTCGGGTCGCCGGAGCGGTTCAATAAAGACTACCTGAACCCCATTCAGAAGCAAAACGACCCCGACGTGGTGGCCGAATTGCGGAAGAAAATTTACCCGTTTGTGCTGCGTCGGCTGAAAAAAAACGTGCTCACCGAACTGCCCGACAAGATCGAGCAGGTGCTGTATATCGAGATGAGCGACGAGCAGCGGCGGTTCTACGAGCAACGGCGGCGGTTTTACAAGGACAACATCGACCGGCAAATTGCGGAGCGCGGCCTGGAACAGAGCCAGTTTTTTATCTTCCAGGCGTTCAACGAACTGCGTCAGATCGCGTCGATTCCCGAAGCCAAATCGGGCGGGGCAGTCGAGTCGCCGAAGGTGGAAATGCTGGTGGAACAACTGACCGATGCCGCCGCCAACGGCCACAAAATGCTGGTGTTCGTCAACTACCTCGCCGCCCTGGAACGTATCGGCGAACAACTCGACGAACAGGGCATCGACTACGTGAGCATGAGCGGTTCCACCCGCGACAGGCAGCGGCTGGTGGAGCGTTTCCAGAGCGACCCAAGTTGCAAAGTGTTTCTGATGACGCTCAAAACCGGCGGCACGGGCCTGAACCTGACCGCCGCCGACATGGTCTTTATTTTCGACCCATGGTGGAACAAAGCGGCTGAAAACCAGGCTATTGACCGAACACACCGCATTGGTCAAACGCGCAAGGTGATGGCCTACAAGCTGATCACGCAAGGCACGATTGAGGAGAAAATTGTGGAATTGCAAACCAAAAAAGCGGCGCTGTTCGAGGCCGTAATTTCTGCCGATGTCGCCGCGCTGAAATCTTTTACCGAGTCCGATATTTCGTTCATGCTGGGCTAAACTGGCCTTTCAACCCCCGCCGCTATGACAGAAGATGACGACGAATTGCGCAAGATGCTTAAGCAGATAACCGGTGGCTTTGGCTTTGATAAACAGCCCGCCAAAAAGCGGGGTCGCAAACCGAATCCGGCTACGGCTAAATCCAGCGAGATCATATCAGTGGCCGGGGGGAAACTGCGGTTCTTTAGCGCCGACCAGAAGCCTGTAGAACCAGTTGAAAAACAGCCGATTAAGACAGACGAGCCTTTACCCGTTCAGCCAAATCCGGCTGTACAACTGGATCAGCAGGCGTTGATAAATCTGGTGAAGAACCGGTTGGATGAACACAACCAGACATCCATCAAACGGGGGAATACGCAGCCCGCATCGGCCATTGCGAAGACGTACATCGCCGAGGTAGGGGCGAAAATCAGCGCCGATATTATTTACGACCTGGACCGGGTATACGACAAGGTAGGCCTGAAAACGCTGGTGCCCTATGCCAGGGCCGTGGTCAGAAAACACCGGGCCACCCTCGACAGTCTGGCGCTCAATCTGCCCTACGACCTGCTGATGGCTACCGAATCGGGGCCATCCAACAAAGGGCTGCTGGTGTGGGCGTTGGCGTTTGTCTTCGCCGACCCCAACATCTACCGCCTGTTTGCCGAAGAAATGCCCACAACCCTGCAACAGGCCGCTGAGCAACTGACGTGGGTGCCCAGCATTGGTGCCGAGGCATTGGGCAAGCTCATCGACTCACCACTGACGATGTCGACCAAGCAGCAACATTACTACGGGGCCATGACCGAACTGGCACCAACGTTCACGCTATTGCCGCACCGGGGCGGGGGCTGGCACGGCCCTGTCACGCTCTATTGGCCTGCCGCTATTCGTAGTTTTTTGCAGACGGTTTATAAGCAACCAATTGATTTTCAGTTTCATAGCGTGGAACACTTGCCCGACGGTCTGACGCTGTGGGACGATGGCGAGCAGGTCATTTTCGAGGAGTTGCAGAAGTTGATGGCCTACCGGATTCAGGATAGCATCACCATCAACGCGTCGGGGAAAGTGTCGGCGCTGGTGCCGAAGAAGATGCGGAAGCTGCTGGCCCTGCGCGAGTTTTTCCCGGACGATTCCCCGTTTCCGACTATCAGAACCGCTGCCCTGGCGCAGGCAATGGTTTCGTTGCCCACTAAAGACGTGCAGGGCGTATTGCTCGACCCGCTGGAGGTGCTGACCAAACTACGCAAGGCGTTTGGCGAACGGTTTCGGCTGCTGTTTTTGCTCAACGACCTGAAAGAACACGCCAAAGTCGAGATGTATTCGTCCTACAAACAGGATGCCGAAACGGGCCTCATCGACTTGGTGAAGGGCCTGCCCGTGGGTGAGTGGGTGTCGGTGAGTAATATCCTGAACTACGCCCAATACCGCGATCTGATTAAGATGCCCTGCTGGTCGAACGGGTACGCGGCGCTGCAATACGACGGCCCGTCGCCCTATCGACACGGGGGTATCGAGCGGCAACTGGTTACGGCTGACAAGGCGTTTGTGTTTGTCGAAAAACCGGGTTTGCTGAGTGGATTTTTCCTGTTTGCGGCCCTCGGCTGGCTCGATATTGCCTACGAAACGCCAGCGGGAATCTTGGGGAAAGACTATTTTTCGGCTTATGATGGTCTGCGGTATGTGCGCCTTAACGCGTTGGGAGCCAGTCTGTTTGGCAACACCGTAGAGCCATACACGCCCAAAATAGCCACTACTACACAGGCACTCCGGTTCGATGATCAGTCGCTGCTGATCTTCTGTGACCCCGACAATAAAGTGGCCGAAACGGTGCTGGCCAACTATGCCGAGCGGGTCAGCCCCACGCGCTTCCGGGTCACCGCCGATACGTTTCTGACAGACTGCAAAACGAAGGCGCAGCTTAAGACAAAAATCAACCTGTTCAGCAAATCCGTCGCCCCCGATTTGCCCTCCAACTGGACAACTTTCTTCGCGGAACTGCTCGCCAAAGCTGAACCGTTCACGACCGTTTCCAACCTCACGATCTTTGCTATACCGGCTGACAACCAGGCGCTTATCCGGTTACTGGCGCAGGATTCGGTGCTTAAATCGCTGGTAATCAAAGCAGAAGGCTATCGTATTCTGGTTGATACCGGGCAGGTTGCTGCGGTCAAAAAACGCCTCCGCGAATTGGGGTATTTACTTTGACAGGCGAGAAAAAGGCCAGCCCAATCGGGCAGGGAATACTATTTGCTATGCTGTGGGCGTCGGCCTCGGCGGCAACCAAGTTTGGCATGCTGTCGGTGTCGCCGCTGGTGCTGGCGCAGGTACGGTTCATGATCGCGGGCGTGGGTATGCTGGGGTACGCCTACTGGCTCCAGAAAGATAATCCGATGCCCACCCGCATCGAATTTGGGCGGCTCACGATTTTTGCCCTGCTGAACACCACCATCTATCTGGGTGGCTTTGTACTGGCCCTCAAGCAGGTATCGGCGGGCATCGGGAGTTTATCCACGGCTACCAACCCGCTGTTTATCACCATCATGTCGGCCATCTGGCTGCGGCGCAGGCTGCGCTGGCAGGAGGGAGCGGGCCTTGTGCTGGGGCTGTTGGGCGTGGTGGTGGCTACGATTCCGCTGCTGGGCAAGGCGTATGCCACGGTGGAAGGACTGCTAATTTTGCTGGGCAGTATGGTCTCCGTCTCCGCCGCCACGGTCTATTACGCCCGCTACGACTGGCGACTGCCCCCGCTGGTGATCAACGGTTGGCAGGTGTTCATTGGGGGTTTGCTATTGATGCCCTTCACCTTGCTCACCACTGATTTTGCCACGCAGCACTACGACGTTCGTTTTTGGGCGTCGGTGGGCTGGCTCATCATCCCGGTGTCGGTGGTGGCACTGCAACTGTGGTTCCGGTTGGTGCGGACCGATGCCGTTCGGGCGTCGCTGTGGCTGTTTCTGTGCCCGATCTTTGGCTTTGCCTACTCGGCTATCCTCCTCGGCGAACCCATCACGGGCTACACGTTTGTGGGCACCACCCTGGTCATTGGTGGGCTGGTGATGGGGAGAAGAACTAGGAAGAACTGAGTTTTGAGTTTGGAGTTTTCAGTTCTGCTGACGCATGAGTACGCCTGCGTCAGCAAAACTGAAAACTCCAAACTCAAAACTCCCTTATTGCTTCACAATCGTCATCTCCACCCTTCGGTTAAGCTGGCGGCGTTTCTCGTCGTTGTTGGTGGCAACGGGGCGGGTGCCGCCGTAACCGCGCGTCTGGATGCGGTTGGTAGCGATGCCTTTTCCCACCAGATAAGCTTTCACGGTTTCGGCCCGTTGCCGTGAGAGGGTCACGTTCTGGTCGAAATCGCCCTGGTTGTCGGTATGTCCCGCCAGTTCGATGACGATGCCGGGGTTCTGCGACATAAACACCAGTACCCGATCAAGGTCCGATTTGGCTTCGGGGAGCATCTCGGCGGTGCTTTGGTTGAACTGGATGGCCCGCAATTCTACGGGTCGGTCGGTGATAGTAAGCGGCGGCTTTGGCGGCGTAATAACGGGCGGCTTCACGGTACTGGCAATGGTGGCTTTCGGTGGGGCTGCGCTGGCAACTTCTGGTGTTTTCACCGGCCCCAATGCTACGCCCGTCGGGTTAGGAATGATGGCTCTCGTGAGCAGAATCACCTTGCCAAATACGCTGACCGCCCGCCCTTCGGTGTAGGCAAACCGCTCTTCGCTGGGGATGTAGCCCCTGGCCTGGGCCGTCACTTTATACGATTCGCGGGGGTTGAGTTCCAGTTTGAAACTGCCGTCCTGTGCCGCGAATTTCGACTGGGGTTTACTGCCACTTTCGGTCGTAGCCATCACGGTGGCCCCCACAATAGGCTGGCGCGTGGCGGCGTCGAGCACTAGTCCTTCAAGCGAGGCTTTGCCCGGCGGCAACGGTTTTACGGGTGGTTTAATCTGACTAAAACCCAATTGGGTCACGCACAAAAACAGGCCTATAAGTCGGTACCAACTGATTCGATTCATACAAAAGGGCAACGCTAAAACTGGCCGCAAAAGTACGCCGAACCCGTTGATATACCAGCTTTGAGGCCCGTAGAAAGAGACTCGAAAAACAAGTTCCACATGCCTGAAAAATAGTTTTCAACTTATTGATATACAGCTAGTTAGATATATGTTTGGTAGCCAGAAAAATGAACGCTCAGAATGCCTTCTTTGTTAGTAGAGTATGAGAGAAATAACCAACGTGTCGATGACTACCATGCCCATGCAGGCCCCCGTTCAGCCCGCACAGCCGGTAGCGGATGTCCGCCCCGACGAAACTTGGCGGAAGTCGATCCCTGCGCAGGTATTTTTGAATCACTTTTTTGCGATGGATTACCACGTCCAGCACCAGAACGACCTGTTCGATCTGGCGAAGTTTCCCATCTTCCGTCAATTCGGTGGCCTCGGTGCCGCCGAGAATAAGGCGCTGGAAAAGCTGCTCCTCAATAGCTGGAGCGCCGAGTACGCGCTGCGAATTACGCCCGTGGTCAACGATGAACAGTACCTCCAAAGCTCACTGCACTGGACCTTCCCGCAGGCTTACTACAGCTGCCTGTTTAGTGCCCGTGCCTTCCTGGCGGTGCAGGGTATCAACGTTAGCAACGAAGAGCTGATTCGGAAACGGATTGGCAACATGGTGGTGCGCGGTCATTACCCCGCCTCGGTGGGTTACTACGCCCTTGGCCCCATCAACAGCTACCGGATTCAGCGCCTGCCGATGGCCAAGCGCATTGCCGATTCGGGCCGTGATCTGCAGTTGCCTTCGCGCCACACCTCAGCGCAGATTGAGGTGGCCCAGTTCTTGAAAACCACCCGCGATCAGCGTATCAAGGCCCTGCGTAATGCCGTTCAGAAGAATCCCAAAACGGCCCTGCGCTCAGCCAGAACGGGCGAGATCTTGCAGAAGTTTGGACAAGACCAGTACAAGCAGTTGGCCAAGCAGATTGGCTACACCACCTATTTCGACATGCTCAGCCGCCTGCGCATCTCATCGACCAACCGGGAGATCGAACGGTTCGTCGATTCGGAAGTAGACGTGCGGTTGTTTCACCAGAGCCTGGTCAATATTGTGTCGCATGTCAACTCGGTGCATGAGGCCTACGTGGCCAAGGCGCTGGGGATCGACGCTTACCGTCAGTTGATTGCCAGATTACCTACCTACTTGCAGGAGAGCTTTGTGCGCGAACGCCTTAACACCGTCATCGAGCCGCTGTTGGCCGCTGCCGCTCAGGCGTAAATCTCCTTTGGTTATATAGAAAACCCCGCTGTGCTTTCCACGGCGGGGTTTTGCTTTTCAAACCTTATTTTATTGGAAGTGAGACTGTGAGCGATTGATGCCGACGAACTAGACGAATTAAAACTTGGTCTTAATCCTTATTTTATTGGAAGTGAGACTGTGAGGTATTGATTTCAACAATCAGTACGAGGTCATTGAGTTTCTGTCTTAATCCTTATTTTATTGGAAGTGAGACTGTGAGCTATGAAACGGCATTTGCTGACCCACGTATCACGCTTAGCCTGTCTTAATCCTTATTTTATTGGAAGTGAGACTGTGAGCTTTGCGGACAAAGCAATGACACGCGCGGAAAAAATGCAAGGTCTTAATCCTTATTTTATTGGAAGTGAGACTGTGAGTTCGATTGTTGACGGTTCCGCCCCGAAAATCGAGGCAGTCTTAATCCTTATTTTATTGGAAGTGAGACTGTGAGCCCCCGGCAATTCGCTCAATATGGAAAATTGGCATACATGGTCTTAATCCTTATTTTATTGGAAGTGAGACTGTGAGATCTTGGTATTCATCCCGAATCAGTCCGCAGAGCAAGGTCTTAATCCTTATTTTATTGGAAGTGAGACTGTGAGACGCATGAGTAAGCAACTAAAGCGGTTAACCAATTAGCACGTCTTAATCCTTATTTTATTGGAAGTGAGACTGTGAGCGACTGTTAACAGTGCTAAACAGCATTGACGAAACACGCGGTCTTAATCCTTATTTTATTGGAAGTGAGACTGTGAGCCAGCAAGGTAGACTGAACCGGCTACGCTGGCCACGTCTTAATCCTTATTTTATTGGAAGTGAGACTGTGAGTCTCACCTGCTATTCGATATGTGTACCAAGCAGGGCATGTCTTAATCCTTATTTTATTGGAAGTGAGACTGTGAGAGACTCAGCCAACTGCGAAGACTGTTGGTATTGCTGTCTTAATCCTTATTTTATTGGAAGTGAGACTGTGAGTTGTTCAGGAGATAGATGAAATGGTTGACATGTCTGAGATAGTCTTAATCCTTATTTTATTGGAAGTGAGACTGTGAGTCATGAAATTCCCCTTTATAGTGGTGGCTCAAACGCCAGTCTTAATCCTTATTTTATTGGAAGTGAGACTGTGAGCGATTTTAGAAACTACGCTCAGGCATAAATAAAATAGCGTCTTAATCCTTATTTTATTGGAAGTGAGACTGTGAGAGTGCGCAAGTTGCGCAGGTTGTTCCGACTGTTCCGACGTCTTAATCCTTATTTTATTGGAAGTGAGACTGTGAGGTGGCAAGCAAGCGCAATACGGGCGGGGGTTGAGTTACGTCTTAATCCTTATTTTATTGGAAGTGAGACTGTGAGAATCAACATGGGATCCTATTCAGAAAGATATTGCTCGGTCTTAATCCTTATTTTATTGGAAGTGAGACTGTGAGTACCGACCACGATGGGGATGAGCGGCATACCTGCTTCAAGTCTTAATCCTTATTTTATTGGAAGTGAGACTGTGAGAGCGGCGCTGGTTACATAGCTGTCTATCAAGATGTTAAAGAACGAATTATTGGAAACGTTTA
>JBBRMP010000009.1:0-55172 GCA_038230755.1 Cytophagales bacterium
ACCCAGTACTCGCTCCTCGACGGGCAGGCCAACATCAAGAAGCTGATTCAGAAGGCCAAGAATGACAATATGCCCGCCGTAGCCATCACCGACCACGGCAATATGTTCGGCGTATTTGAGTTTGTGGCCGAAGCCGCCAAGCAGGGCATCAAACCCATCGTGGGCTGCGAATTTTATGTGGTGGAAGACCACACGATCAAGCAGTTTACGAAAGAGAAAAAAGACATCCGCTATCACCAACTGCTGCTGGCCAAAAACGCACAGGGCTATAAAAACCTGTCCAAATTATGCTCATTGGGCTATATGGAGGGTTTGTATGGCAAATACCCCCGCGTCACCAAAGCCCTCATCGAGCAGTATAAAGAGGGCCTGATTGCCTCCACCTGCTGCATCGGGGCGTCGGTGCCGAAGACGATTCTGAAGAAGGGTGAAGAAGCGGGCGAGGCCGAATTCAAATGGTGGCTCGACCGGTTTGGCGAAGACTATTACGTGGAATTGCAACGCCACGAGATCCCCGATCAGATCAAGGTGAATCAGGTGCTGGTGAAGCTGGCCCGGAAATACAACGTCAAAATCATCGCCTCCAACGATTCGCACTACGTGGATCAGGACGATTGGGTGGCCCACGATATTCTGCTCTGCGTGAACACCGGCGAGAAGCAAAGTACGCCGAGCATGAAGGAGTTCAACGACGAGGAGGCGATGCCCAAAAACACGCGCTTCGCCTTCTTCTCCGATCAGTTCTATTTTAAGAACACGCAGGAGATGACCACGCTCTTCCACGACCTGCCCGAAGCGATTGATAATACCAACGAGATTGTGGGTAAGGTGGAGACGCTGAAGCTGAAGCGCGACATCATGCTGCCCAACTTCCCCATTCCCAAAGAGTTCCAGCAGCACGCCGATGACGTGATGAATCAGTGGGAATACCTGAAGCACCTGACGTATGAGGGGGCCAAAAAACGGTACGTCGATATTTCGCAGGAGGTGCAGGAACGGCTTGATTTTGAGTTGTTTACGATCCGAACGATGGGCTTCGCGGGGTACTTCCTCATCGTGGCCGATTTCATTCAGGCGGGGCGCGACATTGGCGTGATGGTGGGTCCGGGGCGGGGTTCGGCGGCGGGGTCGGCGGTGGCGTACTGCATCGGGGTCACCAACATCGACCCCATCAAATACAACCTCCTCTTCGAGCGATTCCTGAACCCCGACCGGAAGTCGATGCCCGATATCGACACCGACTTTGACGATGAAGGTCGGCAGAAGGTGATCGATTATGTGGTCAATAAATACGGCAAGCAGCAGGTGGCGGCCATTGTCACCTACGGTACGATGGCGGCAAAATCGGCCATCAAAGACGTGTCGCGGGTGATGGACTTACCCCTCAACGACGCCAACGCTCTGGCCAAACTCGTGCCCGACAAGCCGACGTATAACATGACCCTGAAACGGATTTTTGAAGATCCGATTGACGGGCCGGGCGGCTTGAGCAACATCATTTCGCCCGACGAAGTAGAGAACGTGCGGAAGATGCGGGCCCTGGAATCGGGCGATCAGAATACGGGTCGGATCATGAAGTTGATCGACACCGAGAAAGTGCAAAACGTGCTGCAACAGGCGCGGCGGCTGGAGGGCACCGTGCGCAACACGGGCGTTCACGCGGCGGGCATCATCATCGCGCCGAGTGACCTGTCGGACATTGTGCCGGTGTATGCCTCGAAAGAGACCAACCTGATTATCACGCAGTATGAGGGTAAAGTGATCGAAGACGCGGGCGTGATCAAGATGGACTTTCTGGGGTTGCGCAACCTCACCATCATCAAAGAGTGCCTGCGGCTGATCAAGCAAAACCACGGTCGGGAGATTGTGATCGACGATATTCCGCTCGATGACCCGGAGCCGTACAAACTGTTTCAGCGGGGGGAGACAAACGCCATTTTCCAGTTTGAATCCGACGGCATGAAGAAGTACATGAAGGACCTGAAACCCGACCGGTTCGAGGACCTCATTGCCATGAACGCCCTCTACCGTCCCGGCCCAATTCAGTACATTCCCAATTTCATCAACCGGAAGCACGGGCGCGAGGAAGTGACCTATGATTTGCCCGAAATGGAGGAATATCTGGCTGATACCTACGGCATTACGGTCTATCAGGAGCAACTGATGCTGCTCTCGCAGAAGCTGGGCAACTTCACCAAAGGTGACGCCGACGTGCTGCGCAAGGCGATGGGTAAAAAGGACCGCGCCACGCTCGACAAGATGAAGGGCAAGTTTATGGACGGGTGTGCCGCCAACAAGCTACCCGCCAAAGCTTGCGCCAAAGTCTGGACCGACTGGGAGGCGTTTGCGGCTTACGCCTTCAACAAATCGCACTCGACCTGCTACGCGTTTGTGGCCTACCAAACGGCCTGGCTCAAAGCCCATTACAAGTCCGAATACATGGCGGCGGTGTTGACAAGCTGCCTGGGCAACATCGAAAAAATCACCTTCTTCCTGGAGGAATGTAAGAACATCAACATTCCCGTGCTTGGCCCCGACGTGAACGAATCGGAGCGGGTGTTTGGCGTGAATAAGAAGGGCGAAATCCGGTTTGGGCTGGGGGCCATCAAAGGCTCTGGCGACGCGGCGGTGGAAAATATTATCGAAGTCCGCACGCAGGAGGGCCCGTTTCAGGATGTATTCGACTTTATCACCCGCGTGAATCTGCGGACGGTGAACAAGAAAACCATTGAATCGCTGGCCTACGCTGGGGGCTTCGATACACTCGATCCCGACATTCACCGGGCGCAGTATTTCGAGATGGTGCCGGGCGACAACGCTTCGTTTATCGAGAAGATCATTCGGTATGCCAACAACCACCACGCCGAAAAAGCTGCCTCACAGCAGTCGCTGTTTGGTGGTGGCGCGGGCAACGACGTGGCCATGCCGCGCCCCAAACCCGCCGTGGTGACGCCCTGGAATCAGATCGAAAAACTCAAAAACGAAAAGGAGGTCGTGGGCTTCTACATCACCGGCCACCCCCTCGACGAGTTTCAGGTAGAGTTGGATGGCTTCTGCAACTGCACACTCGACAAGGTCTACGAAACCAACGCGCCCGATTTACGGATTGGCGGCATCGTGTCGGCGGTGCAGACGCGGATTGCCAAGAACGGCAACCCGTTTATGATCTTTAAGCTCGAAGATTACCAGGGGTCGATGGAAATGACCCTGTTTGGGGATGATTACGCCCGCATGGCGCAGTACGTGGAGGTGGGCCTGTTTCTACACGTCACGGGCAAAACCCAAAACCGCTGGAACTCGGACCAACTCGAATTCAAACCCACCAACATCCGCTACCTGAGCGAGATTCGGGAGAAGCTGTGCAAAGAACTGCTCATCACGCTTGACCTGGCCTGCCTCAGCGACGCCCTCGTGGCGAAGGTAAACGAACTGATCAAAGCCCACCCCGGCACCTGTAGTCTGTCGATGAAAGTGGTGGACCCCACCGACGGCATCGCTATTAACCTGCAGTCGCGCACGTTGCGGGTGTCGCCGGCCAACACCTTGCTGAATGCCCTGCGGGCGATGGATGGTATACAGTGTAAGGTGGCATAAACTAGTTAGAGTGGACTGAGCAAAAGAACCTGCTTCGGCGGGGTTTTTTGTGGGTTGATAATACATATGTAAAAAATTACATACATTAATTTAATTAAAGCTACATTAATTAGGATAAAATAATGAACCAAAGAATATTTGGCACTTTTATCAACACACAGAATATTAACAATGTTTGATAAATATAGTTAGGTGCTATTCATTTACCTTAGAAATATGTAATTTTTTGATGAATCTTCGGTTTTATGGTTCATATATGGTGTTTTAAAGCGGATAAACCTTGCAAACATCATTTTGTTAGCTAAGATTTGTGCGTTCCATTCCTACAATCAATGTCGAGTCTGACAAAACAAAAAAGATGAAAAACCAACTTTTACTTCTATTTCTTGTAAGTGCCAGGCTAGCTGCTCAAGCCGGAGATACCACTGAAGTCGCCAAGGCAAAGATCATTGCTGCTGTGGTGACCGCCGCCCCCAAGGCCGGTGAAGACACCGGTAAGTTTACCTTTTCGGGTTACCTCGATTTTTATTACTTCGGTAATTTCAACAACCCGCAAGACCGGATGAACACGGGCGTGAACGGTTCGGCGCGGTCGTTCGATCAGCGGGCAGGACAGTTTCAGTTGGGTATCGTGCAGGCCAAAGCGTCGTATACGTCCGATAAAGTAGATGCGGTGTTTGACATGGCCTTTGGTAACAACGCTGACCTGGGCAACTACGGCAACACGGTATCGCTGAATACCGGCGCGGCCACCTCCACAGCTTTGGCCATCAAGCAGGCCTACCTGACGTTGAAAGCCACCTCAAAATTGAGCTTTACGGCGGGTCAGTTTGGTACGCACATCGGCTATGAAGTCATCGACGCGCCAGTCAACTATAATTATTCGCTCTCGAATCTCTTCAATAACGGTCCCTTCTATCACCTCGGCGTGAAGGCCCAATACGCCGTCAGCGACAAAGCATCGATCATGGTGGGTGTGGTGAACAACATCGACCGGAACTTCGATAATAATCGGGCGAAGGGCTTCATTGCGCAGTTGGCGTTCATCCCCGTTGCGGGCTGGAACATCTATTTGAACACGGCCATTTCTAACGAAGCCAACGTCCGCTCGAAGCCAGATAAGGCCATCGGCACAGATACTACCGGCACTTATTCGATCTTCGACCTGACCACGACGTACCAGATTTCACCCAAGTTTTTTCTGGGTTTAAATGCTGCTTATGGTTCACAAACGGGTGGTTATCAGCAGCTTAATCCGTACGCTACCGGTACGTATGTTGACAAATCGACGTCATGGGGTGGTATAGCCATCTACAGTAACTATGCCGTTTCGGACAAGTTTGGGTTGGGTGCGCGCTACGAAGTATTTGATAACACAGGTGGTGCCCGCGCGCTGGTTTCCGCAGACCCACTAAGCCCCGGCGTGTCGGTCAACTCGATCACGATCACGGGCAATATCACTACTGGCAACGGGCACGTATTGCTGAAGCCTGAATTCCGGGTCGATTCATACAGCAAAACTAAGTTCGTTAACGGCGACGGTCAGCTCACCAAGAGTCAGACCACGCTGGGTATGGCCGCCATCTTTAAATTTTAACCTCTACAACAAAACCAATCTATAGCCATGAAAAAACCTGCTCTGGTTCCCCTGATCCTGCTGCTGGCAATCAGCTTTTGGGCCGTACTAAGCCCATCAGTCCCCACCCAAATTGTGACGGAAGGTATCAACACCGGCGATACCGCCTGGATGCTGATGGCCACGGCCCTGGTGCTGCTGATGACCCCCGGTCTGGCGTATTTCTACGGCGGTATGGTCAACAACAAAAACGTGATCTCGACCATGCTACAAAGTTTCGTGGCTATGGGTGTAATCAGCATTCTCTGGGTAGTGGTTGGGTTCAGCCTTGCTTTCGGTGACTCAATCGGTGGCGTCATCGGCGACCCCCGCACGTTCCTGATGTTCAAGGGCGTACTGGACGGCAAGCCCTGGTCGCTGGCCGCCACTATTCCGCTGGTCGTGTTCGCGTTTTTCCAGTTGAAATTCGCCGTGATCACCCCCGCGCTCATCACCGGTTCGATGGCCGAGCGGGTCAATTTCCGGTCATACGTACTGTTTATGATCCTGTTTAGCTTGTTCGTGTACGCTCCCTTGGCGCACTGGACGTGGCATCCCGAGGGTTTCCTGTTCAAAATGGGCGTGCTTGACTTTGCCGGTGGCACCGTGGTACACATGTCGGCAGGTTGGGCTGCGCTGGCCGGTGCCTTGTACCTGAAACGCCGTCAGTCGCACGTAGAGGCTGCTATTTTGCCGCCTGCCAACATTCCGTATGTGCTTTTGGGCACGGGTTTACTGTGGTTCGGCTGGTTTGGTTTCAACGCCGGTTCGGCGGTAGGTGCATCGCCGCTGGCGGCTACGGCTTTTGCCACCACCAACACGGCGGCGGCGGCGGCGGGTTTGGGCTGGGTGTTGTTCGACGCTGCCCGTGGCAAGAAAGTATCCGCCCTTGGTTTTTGTATCGGTGCGGTGGTTGGCCTGGTCGCCATCACACCAGCGGCTGGTTTCGTGACGGTGCCAACGGCCATTTTCGTGGGCACGATTGCCTCGATGGTGTCGAACTACGTAGCGCACCTGCGGTCTAAATCAACGCTTGACGATACGCTCGACGTGTTCCCCTGCCACGGTGTTGGTGGTATGGTGGGTATGCTGATGACGGGTATTTTTGCCAGCAAAGGCGTTAACTCGGCGGTAACGGTCGAGGGCCTTGCCTTCGGCGAAACGGGTTTGTTCGTTACGCACCTGCTTGCCCTCGTTATCGTGTCGGCTTTCGCTTTCGGCATGTCATTCCTGCTGCTGAAAGTAACCGACATGATTCTGCCCCTGCGCGTAACCGAAGCCGACGAGAAAGAAGGCCTCGACGTTAGCCAGCACGATGAGTTTTTGATCGACGCATAAAGTCAGTTTTTAGTTTCAGCGTTTTCAGTTTAGAGTTGGCTGACGCACACGTATTACTCTAGCGTTGGCCAACTCTAAACTGAAGACGCTGAAACTAAAAACTAAAAATACCAACAGACCCACAGGTTTAGGTGTTGTGTTGGTCGCTTCGGCAGCCCGCCCATCGAACTGTGGTTTTGTTGTACTTGTTGAAGGTATCTGCTTCTGGCGGATACCTTCATTGTTTTACGCCGCTGCCCGCCGCAATCGGTCGTTGATGGCGCGGCCAAGGCCCTGATCGGGAGCGAGTTGCACGTATATGTGCGTGACGGGTAGCACGTCCAGCGTGCGGAGGTGGCCAAAGAGGTTGCGGGCGGCTTCGTTCAGGCTACCCGATGGCGATAAGCGCAATTGATGCGCTGGGGGAATACCCGGCAGATAGTCGCAGAATACCAATGCGCCAGCCTGTTCATCGGGGGCGGGTTGCTGTCCCGGCAGGAGTAAGGTGACGGGTTTGCGGGGGGCGTAGTGGCTGCTGAGCATACCCGGTGCGGCGGGGTTCGAGCTGGAGTGGTCCCGCACCGGTAACGGCCCGGTAACGGCCTCAAGCTGTTCCAGCGCCAGGCCACCGAGACGATAGACGGTGGGTTCTCCGGCTTCGTCAAAACCAATAATCGTTGATTCCAGCCCAATTTGGCACGGTCCGCCGTCCAGAATATACGGTACCTGGTCGCCGAGCTGGTCGGCTACGTGCCGGGCGGTGGTGGGGCTGATGTAGCCAAAGGGGTTCGCGCTGGGGGCCGCCAGCGGAAAATCGAGTTGGGCTAACAAACTCAGCGTCAGCGGATGATTCGGGATGCGCACCGCCACGCGCGGCAGGCCCGACGTGGTTAAATCGGGCATGTGCGGTTGTTTGGGCAAGAGCAGCGTAAGCGGTCCGGGCCAGAATGCCTGCGCCAGTTTTTCGGCCAGTGGCGGCATGTCCAGCACCAGCGAGCGCACTTTTTCGAGCGTATCGGTATGCACGATGAGTGGGTCGAACGCGGGCCGGTTTTTTACCCGAAAAATGGTCAGCACTGCGTCAGGGTCAAGCGCATTGGCCGCGAGCCCATAGACTGTTTCGGTGGGAATACCCACCACGTTGCTCTGCTCCAGAAATTGTTTTGCGGTAAGAATGGCTGTACCGATCATTCACGCTTTCGTGTAAATCCCGTCTTCCCTCAACTCGATCTTGCGTTCGCGGTAAAGCGCCCCCACGGCCTGTTTGAAGGTCTTTTTGCTCATTGACAACGTCCGGTAAATGGCCTGTGGGTCCGACTTATCCGTCAGGGGCAGAAAGCCTTTGCTGGCGTTGAGCTTGTCTAAAATGACCTGGGCGTTGGGTTCCACTTTGGCATAGCCCATCGGTTGCAGGCTCAAATCCACGCGTTTGTCGTCGCGAATACGCTTCACGTAAGCCCGCACTTTGTCGCCGTTGCGGAGTGGTTTGAACAGCTCATTGGCGTAAAAAAGACCCCGAAACTGGTTGTTCACAATGGCGTTGAGGCCCAGGTCGGTACGCTCATAAATCTGCGCGATTACCTCGTCTCCCTCCTTTAGGGCCTCCGGCGCGTCATCGTCGATCAGGGTATTGATTTTCGTTGAACCAATGAGCCGACCCGATTGGGTATCGTAGCCGCAGTAGATCACATACCAACGCCCCACAGCCATTGGTTCGGCCTGTTCCTGAAGCGGCACGAGCAAATCTTTCTCCAGTCCCCAGTCCATAAATGCCCCAAACGGAGCCGTAGCCACGCATTGCAACGCGCCAAACTCGTCGCGGAGTACGGCGGGGCGGAGCGTCGTGGCAATGGGTCGGTCTTCGGAATCGGTGTAGACAAACACCTCAATCTCATCGTCTACGCGTAGGGTGTCTGGCACATATTTGTTGGGCAACAGGATGTCGTTCTCCTCATCGTCGCCCAAAAACATGCCCACGCTGGTCATCCGCAGGGCTGTCAACCGGTTATTCCGTCCAATCTCAATCATGAGGGCAAAGGTAGGGTAAGGAAGGGAGAAGGGAAGAAAGGGTTAATCCTTCACTGCCCTGGCTATGCTCCATCCCGACAAAAATGCCCCTTCCACGTTGCCGTTACCGAAGCCGTCGCCGCCGAAGAACAGGGAGGCGTGGGCCTGAGCGGCCAGAAACGGTTTGGGGTGGCGTTTGATGGCGTTGCTGTGGCGCCAGCGATGAATTTGCTGGGCCGTGATTGTTTCGGCAGGAACGTAGCGGGCAACGTCGGCAAGCAGCGCGGGGATGAGGGCTTCCTGGTCAGTGTCATCGACGTGATGTTGGCTGAACTCGTGGCTGGCGTGGAGGGTTAAGGTGGGCTGATTGGGCGAGATGCCCTTTTGCGCATTGTCGGCCAGCCACGCTACCGGACTGTGCTGCTGATCACCGTCGGTTTGTTTCAATCCGCCCGGTTTTGGGAGTTTACTGGCTTGGCTCAGTTGCAGCATGACGGCCAGACAGGGTGCGTACTCAATAGCCGCCAATGCCGCCCGGTCGGCTTCTGAAAGCGACAACCCCGACGCCTGCCAGAGGGCCAGGGCCTGCGGGGCGGGGAGGGTCACGATGAGTACGTCGGCATTGATGGTCAATGGATTACCCTCAGTTTCGGCGGTGAGTAGCCAGCCGTTTTTCGTGGGTAACACGTGCGTAACCAGGCAGCCTGTCCAGATTTTTAGTCCCTTGGCGAGGTACTTGGCAATGCCGTTCATACCCTCGGAACCCACCCAGCGCGGATGGCGAAACGAGGCGGGGTCTGACTGTTCCAGGTGCCATTCATGCACCACGCCAGCCTGTTGCATCTCGTGCGTCAGGGCTTTGAATTCAGGACTTTGGGCCGAAAAATATTGCGCGCCGTGGTCGGCACGGCCATTGCCGAGGCGGCGGGTAGCGAGGCGACCGCCCACGCTGCGGCCTTTGTCTAAAACAGTAACGGTATGACCCTGACGGGTGAGTTCGCGGGCGGCGGTGAGGCCTGCCAGGCCGCCGCCGATGATAAGGATAGTGGGCATAGATTTGAAACCGTAAAGCCCTGCCCATTGTTGAGCCATTCATGCGTTGGACTGTCTTGTTGCGGTGGTTTTTCTCGTTGTTGATTGCCCTGCCGCTGGCAGCTATGCTATTGTTTCCCTCGCTTTGGCGGTGTCTGACGGTCCAATACGCAGACGCATTTACGCCCCAACTTGAGGGCAGTCGCACCATTTACATCAGCACTGACGCCTCGCCCCGTCAGCGCGACGTGTTGCTGGCTCATTTTGATCAGGCCAACGACCGTATCCGGCAATTTTGGGGTCAATCTGCCGGGCGGGCGGTGCTTATTTATTGCCCCACCCAGGATCAGTACGCCCAATATTGTTCGGGGGGCGAAGGGGCCGGCTGCAGCCTCGGTATGCCCTGGGGGCAATCGTTTCTGGTACTTGGTCCCGACGGCAACAATGTCGATGTGATGGCGCATGAGCTTTGCCACGACGAATTGTTTGCCCGCCTGGGCTGGTTCACCATCAAACGGCAGGTGCCGCAGTGGTTCAACGAAGGGCTTGCCCTGATGGTGGATTACCGGTTCACCACGGCCACCAACAGCGACGCCGTGCGTTTTTTAGAATACGATGCCCAGTGGAATTACCGCGCTCATGGTCCGGCGGGGTTGGCCCCGCAGTTTGTACCGGAACTGTCATCGTTGGAAACCACGCGCGATTTTTTTTATGGCGATTATGGTCGCGTGATGATGGCCTACCTCACCGCCGGCCGCGAAGTGTCGCGCTGGATGGCGACGGTTGGGAAAGGGGCCTTGCCGCGTTTGCTGACTGATTTAAGGGCAGAGGAATCGTTTGAAATAGCCTATCAGTACACCCGCAAAAAGAAGTCAGCTACAGTGCCTGCTCCGCCCAAATCGGCCACTAGGCTGTCCCATTAAAAAATGTTCTTCGGGTAACTGGCCGGTCACACGGCCCGCTTGTTATCTTTGTTTATACGCCTCACCACCCCTCTCAAATGACTAAAAAGTACGTCAGTGCTACTTCCCGCGACCCCGGTACCACCACCGTGAAGGAGGCGTTCGATAAGTTGCTGCAAGTCTACAAGTTACGGGGCCGGTTTAACGAAACGTACCTCGAAACGTTCTGGGGTAAAATGATGGGGCCAATGATCGCCTCGCGCACCACCCGCCTCTACGTCCGCGACCGCAAGCTCTACATCGAGCTATCGTCGGCTCCCCTCCGCAACGAACTCGTCAACGCCAAACAAAAACTCATTCAGGTCGTCAACAAAGAAGTTGGTGCCGACGTGATTGATGATGTTGTGTTTACCTGAGCGTCCAAATCTGATACTGGACCCGGAGCCAGACTAGAATGCAGGGTACAGCTTTGATGCTGTAGGGGACAAAAAATTCGTCTTGCCAGCGCTTGGGAAACAGGTCAGTGGGGGAGAGGGACGTGAAAATGAGCACCAGCGCCAGCAAAATTTTGTCGAGGGTTGACGCTGGTTTGGGTAAGACAACCCACCACAGGGCCACGCCGACCACGGCCAGCACGTAGGTGGGTGATTCGGCCATCTTGTTGAAAATGATCACGAACAAGAGGAAATACGCCACCATCAGCCGTTGGTAGAGGTGGTCGCTCCAGCGCTTAATCCGGGCAAACGGGGCCAGAAAGAGCGTAATACCCACCAGTTCGATGATGCGCAGGTTGCCGTCGGATTTGTCCATGCCGAACCACGCCACCAGCACCCCCGGCACCGAAATAAGCACGCCGAGCTTGCTCACCACCACCACCCGGCCCCATTCGGCGTATTCACTCAGCACATTTTCCCACGGAATCATCGTCCACGGTGCGAGGCCCAGCAGCACCGTCCAGACCACCATAGCGAGCAGAAATTGCACTTTTTTCGGGTAGAAGAGAAAAAAGATGGCCGCGCCCACGCCGTAGAACTTGATGTATAGGCAGAGGGTAAACGCCAGTGCCGCCAGCCAGACGTGTTGTTTTCGCAGGGCATACAGTCCCAGCAACATGGCCCCCACAATGAAGTTGTTGCTCTGCATATTCTGCGCCGTAATCAGCGCCTCGCCCACCACAATGGCCAGCACGATTAGGCGCTTCCGGTTCGCATCGATTTCGTCGGACAGATAATACCAGGTACCCGCCACCAGCACCACGGCATTCAGTAGGTTCCAGATAACGACGCCGAGCCAGTTGGGCAGGTAATAAAATGGGCCCATCAGCCAGGCAAACGTGGGGCTGTATTTGTAATTATCCTCGAACAGGTCGGGGTGAAGGCCGTATATGGTTTTGTTAATCAGCAGGTTATGAAATGGCTTGGCAAACATCAGGTAGTTGTTGAACTGCCCTAGCGCGTATTTCTGCGCCGCCACCGCTGTCAGTAAACCAATCACAAAACCGGCAAATCGCTGCGCCGTCAGCCAGCGGGGAATAGAGAGGTGTGGTGTCACAAAAACAAAGGTTAAAGCGTAGCCGCAAACTCGCCCATCGTGCTGTATTCACCGTGTTGGCGGAGGAATCGGAGCAGCGCTTCGACACGGTCGAGGAGTTCGTGGTCGGCATAGCGTTTTACGTAGGTCGGAATTTTATCGAAGGCCGAGAGGTCGGTGAACTCCCAGGGGTGAACGTAGATATTCACGTAGCCGTCGGCGCGGAGCGTTTCGAGACAAAGCTGCTTATAGAGCGCGAAGGGGAAGTTTTTTAGGCTCAGCCAGAACAGCGGCAAGCGCAGCCGGGGTGTCACCGACGCCGGAATTTGCCACACCGATAGCTCTTTAAACGGCAATCGCGGTTCGCCCCAGTGATTGTATCGGCCCGGAATAAACGTGGGGTGCAACGACGAATTATAGAGGTAGCCCGCTTCGGCCACTTCGGCAGGGTTGGTGGTGCCCATGCGTGCCCGCCGGAACCCGCGAACGGGCTTTCCGATTAGTTCCTCCAATGCCCGTTTCGACCTGGCCAGATCGCCTGGTTCAAAAGTCGTATGGAAATAGCCGTGCGATGCAATCTCGTGACGCTGAACTAGTTGATTCATCAGATCCGGCTCGTGGAGGGCATAGTTGGCGGTAGTGAACAAGGTGGTGCGGGCGTCGAGGGCATCGAACCGCTCGGCCAGCAGGCGCAGGCCCTTTGTGGACACCGCAATCTGATCGGTTAGGGATAAATCGTGGCCATATTCAACGGCCGTATCGAATTCTTCTACGTCAACGGTGAAGAGTATACGTTTTGGGGTGCTTGCCATGTAATGACTTCCTCAATCTCGCTCGTGTCGCCGATAATGTAGGGCGGGCGTTGTTTTACTTCCACGAACGTCTTGCCCAAATATACGCCGATAATGCCGATGACGATAAATTGAGCGCCCCCAATGAGCACCGTCAGCAGCACCAGCGTGGTCCAGCCCGATACTACGCCGTCCATAAAAAAGTACTCAAATAGCACCTCAAGGCCAATTGCGGTGGAAAACAAGGCCATGAACAGGCCCAGTACAACGGATGCGTAGAGCGGCTTGGTGGTGAACGAGGTGATGCCCATCACGGCCAGTTGCACCATCTTCTTAAACGAGTATTTCGTTGTCCCCGCAAACCGGGCGGCGGGTTCATATTCGATCCGGCACTGCCGAAAACCCATCCACGAAATCACGCCCCGCAGAAACAGGTCGTTCTCCTTAAACGTCTTCAATGTCTCCAGCACCTTCCGGTCGAGTAATCGAAAATCGGCGGCTCCGTCTTCTAATTCCAGGTCAGAGGCGGCCCGGAGCAGCTTATAAAAAGTCCGCGACGTAAACCGCTTCCGCCACGACAGCGTAGGATCTGGTTTGCGCACGGTATAGACCACGTCGAAACCCTCGCGCCATTTCTGCACCAGCGTCGGAATCAGTTCGGGCGGATGTTGCAGGTCGGCGTCGAGGCTGACGGCGCAGGCACCCCGCGCGTGTTCGTAGCCCGCCCGGAGGGCCATCTGGTGCCCGAAATTCCGCGAAAACGAGATAAACCGCAGCTCATCATGGACCTGACTCAACCGCCGAAGCACCGCTTTGGTGTTGTCGGTGCTGCCATCGTCTACAATCAGAATCTCATACGGTCCCAACGGCTCCATCACCGCCCGCAGCCGTTCCACCAGCACCGGCAGGTTCTCCTCCTCGTTGAAAGCAGGAACGACAAGGCTGATCAGATCGGGCGTAAACGGGGCGTTCATTATGCGTACTTCTTTTTAACAAATATACGCAGAGGTCCTTAATCAAACCGGCACACTCACGCGGTGGATCATGCCACCCGTTGGTTTCACCCACACCTCCAACCGCCCACCAAGCCCCTGAGTGAGATCGTGTATGTTGCGCAGCCCAATACCTGCGGCAGGCGTTCGGCGCTTACCCGGCACGTAGCCCACGCCATTGTCCGACACCGTAAGCTCGACACGCTGCTGTAGCTGATGCACTTCCACGTCGATCAGACTGGTGTGAGCATGTCGCAGAGCGTTGTTAATCAGTTCTTTAGCAATTTGCAACAGGTACTGCCGCTGCTGATTGCTGAGCGGATCGGGCAAATCGTGCGTGAAATTGATTTCCGGGTGGTGCGCTCCCTGGTTGAGCTGCCCGATAAACACGTCTAGTGCCCCGATCAGGCCGAGTTTCTCCAGCGCGAGGGGCATCAGCGCGTGCGACACCTGCCGCAGGTCGAAAATGATCCGTTCGGCGTGCTGAATTACGTTGCTGATGACTTGTTGCGTAGCTACGCCATCCGGGGCATAGAGTTCGGCTTCGTTGACGGCTTCGAGCTGCATTTTCAGCACGACCAGATCGGGGCTGATGTGGTCGTGGAGGTCGCGGGCCAGCCTTTCGCGTTCGGCCAGTTGGGTATGCAGGGTTAGTTCATTCTGTTCGCGCAGGAGCCGCTCGTGTTCATTGCGGTAGGTTCTGAACCGGTACACCAATCCGTAGGTAAGCACCAGCGTTTCAAACAGAATGGCCCCGGCGTAAATGGGCGTTTGCATCAGCAGCACCACCGGAATAGGGCTGAGGTTGGCGTAAAAATCGAACAGGGCGAGGGTAAACAGCGGCACAAGCGCCAGCATATAGGTTTGTGCCAGCCGCCGATACGACCGTTGCGCCAGGCCATACCCAATCAGCAGCATCACCAGCACACCGTCCGTTTGGTGAACCAGTAGTTTAGCCGAATAGAGCACCTGCCCGGCCCGGCTAACCGCGTGGGTAGGTTGACCCAACGAATCGAGTACATAGCCAGCCAGCCATCCCAACCATACAACCAGCCAAAGCCGAATGGTCACTAGCAGCCAGCGTGGCGCGTACTGCTGTGAGTTGAGTAACGCCCTGATAAACAGAATGGTACTGCCCGTAACCAGCCCGATGGCCACGTCGCCCACATAATCGGCGGCCAGGCCGGGCACACCCGACGCGTAGACGTCGCTGAACAGGCCTTCGTGAACACAGATGGTTACGAGGTGGGCCAGCACATACAGGCCATAAAGCCAATAGACACTGTCGGTAGTGCCAATAGCCAGCAGCCCGCTAAGTACAAAGGCAAACAACAGCCAGCCAATTAGCACGCTCCAGAAACCCGTATCGACCACGGTGTGGCGGGTAAACGCTGCTGGCTGCCAGAGTCGCAACGGAAACGCGTGCGAGCCGGGACTTTTCATCAGCCGCATCCAGAGCGTACTGATTTGGCCAGGCGGTAACGAGAGCGGCAGCACGAAATTGCGGTAGTAAAAAGGCCGCTGCGCCTGCGGTGTTCGCTGACTTACTGGTCCAAAACGGGTTGGTAACCCCTGTTCCGGCACCAGTGTGGCGGTTAGTTCTTCCAAAAAAGGGTGGTCTATTTCCAGCAACACCGGCAGCGGCTGCACCCCGGTATTGCGCAGCGATAGTCGCAAAAAATAGGCCGACGGCCCGCCAATGGCCACTGGCGACGATACTGGTGCAAAAGCACCGCGTTGGGGCTGACAAATCACCTCGTCCAGCGTCAGTTGCTGGGCAGGGTCTGCAAAGCCAGTCAGGCCGGTTTTGACAACCACTTGCTCGGTTTGGGCATCCAGTAGCAGGAGAGCGTTCTGGGGTGGTAGCTTAGTAGTCAGGTGAATGGGTACGTCGTCACAACCGCCGAATAGCAGCAACAACAGGGCATAAAGCAGCAGCCAGACAGGTCGCATGGTGCGGGGTTGAGACGGAGTGTATGCGCATGAACCAGAAAGATAGGAGGTATATAGACAGGGTAGAACAGATTAGCCTATGAACACGTCAATTCTGACAATCAATCAATTAAGCGGTCATTTTCGGGGCGAAAGCCGCAAGCCGACGGTCGCTACGCTATCATTCACGCCAGTACGAGGTTTGCTTTCTCGCTGGCAATGCCAATGGTGGCAATTGACCCTGAATTGAATCGTAGGAAATCAGACTCAATACCATCCGAGAAAATTACGCCATTCGTCGGCATGTAGGACTGGATAATTAGCTCCGATTGATCGGAAATTACCCCTATTACCGTATCAATTTGTGTGCGCCGACTGGCAAATGGTTCGCGCACAGCAAACAGTAGCTGATTCTCGGATAATTTTGGTTTTTTTCTGGCTGGATTATCCCGTTCGATGAATTTTTGAATACCGAAACTCATATTATAAATAGAACTCAACCAGCCGGTTGACCCTGCCTTAGTTGACACAATAATGCCGGACGACGAATGTTCTTCTGTTCGATTATTAAATGAAATTTTATACCGGGCCGATACGTGCGACGTTGCACCAATGAACAGGTCATTAAATGCCAGCAATCGCTGTCCATCGTTCAAGCGGGCTTCGGCAAACGACGTAATTTTTGATTTATAATTGCCTGTCATCACCTGACTGACGGAGGCCAGGAAGTTATCGGGGGTAAAAGGCATCAGCACGCCATCGAACCGCTCCTGATCGGGGTTAATGGCCACAATTGGAATTTGCTTTACGTACTTAGCCGTATTGGCTACCAGGCCATCTTGCCCAACCGTTACGACAACCTGACTCTCATTGAAAATAAACGAGGGTAAAAAGCTGCGATCTACTAATTTATTTTTCAACAACGTCGACAGGTTGCGCTGCACTGTAGAAAGTGACTGATGAAAGCGTTCATGCTCTTTTTCATAGTCACTAAAATCACCACCCGAACGTTCAATATAAAATTTGGCCTGTGCTTTCGTATTGAATCGTTCAATCAATAATTCAAGGCGTGTTTTATTCTTGATGATAATTGCGTAGTCGATACTCATTTTTTTCTATTTCTTATCGCTCAGGAGGGTCTCAAGCAGGTCAGGGCTGATATTGAGGTTGCCAATTTTACTGGCATTCTCAGATAACTCTCTGAAAGCCAGCGCGACAGCAAATTTAGGATCCGTATTGTTGTTCAGGGCAGTCAGCACTTTCCAGTCCAGGTCACGATAGGGTTTTAGGGTCGTTTCAAGTACATACCCTCTGGTTTCGGCTTCTTTTCGCTCGTTCGTTGTTTTTTGCTCTAAGAGCGTTTTACGCTGATTTTCGATGGTAATATCGGCCTGAATTTTCATCTCCCTAAGTTTTAATTCACTTTCAGCCTTTTGCACGTCGGTTTCGGCGCGTTTTTCTGCAATCTGTTTGTTTTTCTCTTCAATGGCTATTTCGGTATTCAATTCGCTTTCTTTTATTTTTCGCTCCTGCTCAACGGCGAAATTTCGACGGGCATATATTGCCTGGTCGGCTTCCTGTTGAAGGCCTTCACGCGTTTCGGTTTCCAACGCCCGCTCCATCTCTGGTGTTGCTCTAACGGCGAGGATATTGATGCTTAAAATGTCGATGCCCAGCAGTTTGATTGCTTGAGACACAGATAAGCCGTCGGTGATTTTTGCTTCAATTACTTTAGCCGAACGGATCGATTCTTTTAAGCCAAGCTGATGAATAAACGCCGACGTGGCCGTTTGGGCTTCATTGACAATGGTTTGATTCAGTTTTTCGGTATCATCTTTTTTATACACCCCGACTCCATTCACTGTAAAGTCCAGTACATCAGCCAACTGTTTAGGGTTGCCGATTTTATAGGTAATCTGACCCTGAATAGTCACGGTCTGATAATCTTTTGTCGTTTCATTAAAAATGAATGGTAAATTATTACTACCAATAGGAACCGCAGAAATAGATGTAGTTGGTGCGTAATAAAAGAACGACAAACCACGCCCTTCTTTAGCTACCTGTCCATTTTTAAACATGATGACATAGGTCATCGAATCGAATTTGATAAAATTGATGCCAAACATAATTTATTGCGAAAATGGGATGGGACTAGTACGCGTTTACTCATTAGTATAGCGTGTGCTGCCAAACGTACCAAATTTTAGAAATGGGTCAAAGATATACATTGATTCTACAGCCAATCACCCAACTGATTCAGCACGTCCTGTTCGGTGATGTGGCCGACAAGGATAATGTCGGCCTGGGTGTAGATGGGCAGGCGAGACTGATGTTTCAGGCGTAGGTTGGTAAGTAATTCGATGTCGTCGACGTTGAATAGGGGGCGCTCGGCCTGTTCGTTGGGGTGCTGTTCGGCGTGGAGCATCATCCGGTCCCAGATCGCTTCGGGTGGAACGTCAAGGAATACCGATACGCCCGTGGCTTTGATGTAGGCCATGTTATCGTGGTGACAGGGCATACCGCCGCCCGTGGCCACCACCAGATTCGCGCCAGACTTGATGGTACGCAATACCCGCGCTTCCAGATCGCGGAAATACGCCTCTCCATGTTGCGCGAAAATCTGTGCTACGGTCAGCCCTTCTTCGCGCTGAATAAGCTTATCGGTATCCGTAAAATGGTAATGCAGTTCGCGAGCCAGCCGTTTGCCCAGCGTCGTCTTCCCCGACGAGGGCATTCCGATCAGGAAGATGTTTTTCATTTTACCAGTTCCAGCACCGTCTCTTTATCCGGCGTGCGGTTGTGGTGCCATTTGCCCTTAACAACGCCATTGCTGAGCAGCCAGGTGCCGGGGTCGGTGCGCATGATGGTTTTCAGCACCGTGGCGTCGCCCTTGTAGGTGGGCAGTACGAGCAGAAACTCTTTTTTAAAGGCATTGATATCTTCGTCCGAAGCCGACGTGAGCAAGATCGGCGTGACGGCGGTGCCTTTGAGGCCGTTCACCAACGCCCGGATGGCCGGCATGGTACCCGCATCGACGTGCTTGACATCTTTCACGATCACAAACAGTTTATTACCCTCAAACGTCTGCGGCGTGAAATCACCTTCATCGTTCCAGACGCGGTAGTCAGTGATTTTTGGCTTCGCCGATTCGTTCAGCAACACCATCTCCTTAAACTTGTAAGTCGTGTCGGTGGGGTATTTGTCGAGGCGTTCCGTCTTGCCGTTTTTGGTCATAACATATTTATAACGAAGCGGTTCCGATGGTTTCATCTGCGCCGGAATGCTCTTGCCCACGGCGTAGGGCAGCATGTCCCAGGGGGGTAAATACTGGATGGCATACACGCCCAGACCAATCGAAAGCACCAACGCCACAAACACCAGCCAGCCCGTTTTACGCGAGGTCATGCGGTTGCGGTGGCCAATGATGTAGAGAATCAGCACCATCAGGATTATGTCTTTGGTGAACGACGTCCAGGGTTTCAGTTTTAGCGCTTCGCCGAAACAACCGCAGTCGGTAACCCGGTTGAGATAAGCCGAATAGAAGGTAAGGAAGGTGAAAAACCCCACCAGCAGCAGCAGCAGCCAGGTGGTCAGTTTAGGTCGGTATGACGCCAGTAACGCCACGCCCAGGACTACTTCGGCCACGCACATGACCACCGAAATAATGAGCATGTAGGGTAGCGTAGCCGTAAACAACGGGGCCAACATGGGCAGGTCCTGCGCGAATACCTCGAAGTATTCGTCCATCTTGATCTGCGTACCAACAGGGTCGTTGAGTTTGATGAGGCCAGAAATGACAAATAAAATGCCAACTGAAATCCGGGCGATGCGGGCCACAACAAGCGTAGCGGGTGTGCCGGTTTTAATGGCAGGCTGATGGGTGGTGGAGTTCATAAAGTCAGTAGAATGAGGCAAAAGACGGCGTAATTGATCATATCCATGTAGTTGGCGTCCACGCCTTCCGAAACGAGGGTGGCGCCGGCGTTGTCTTCAATCTGTTTGGTGCGCAGCAGTTTCATCAGAATAATGTCGGTCATGGAGCTGACCCGCATATCGCGCCAGGCTTCGCCGTAGTCATGGTTTTTGGCAAAAAGCAGGTCCATGACCTGGTTTATTTGTCCGTCATAGCGCCGTTCCAGTTCGTCGGTGGGGATATCGGTGCGGGCATCGGTGGCGAGTTCGAGCTGGATCAGGGCCATCACGCAGTAGTTGATGATGCCAACAAATTCAGGTTCAATGCCTTCGCCCACTTTGCTCACCCCTTTTTCCTGCAACGTGCGGATGCGCTGGGCTTTGATGAAGATCTGGTCGGTGATACTCGACAGCCGGAGAATGCGCCAGGCCGTGCCGTAGTCCTGGTTTTTTTTCAGGAACAAGTCCTTGCAGCGCTGAATTACCTGCCGATATTGGGATTCTGTGGACAAAATCAGTTTTCTGTTTTCAGTTTTCTGTTTTTCAGTTGTGCTGCCTCCGAATACAACAAAGATCAGTAGTGAAACTATCTCGTTGACGAACAGAAAACTGTAAACTGCAAACTGAAAACTCTTTTTCAAGTGGCCGAAATTACGAAAAAAACGCTGATTTGCCGGGGGCGAACCGTTGATCTGACCGTGCCGGGGGTGATGGGTATTATCAACGTTACGCCCGATTCATTCTATGCCGGCAGTCGGCTGGAAGTTGGGCGTGAAGTGGAAATCGCCGCCAGAATGATCGACGAAGGGGCTACCTTTCTCGACGTAGGTGGCTACTCGACCCGGCCCGGTGCGGCCCATATTAGCCCCGCCGAAGAGGCCGACCGGGTGCTGCCCGTCATTGAAGGTATCCTCGATAGCTTCCCCGACGCGCTCATTTCGGTCGACACGTTCCGGGCCGACGTGGCGCGGCAGGCCGTTGAGCAGGGGGCCGCGCTCATCAACGACGTATCGGGCGGGACGCTCGACATGGCTATGTTCGCTACGGTGGCCCAACTAGCTGTTCCTTACGTGCTTATGCACCTGCGCGGCACGCCCCAGACCATGCAGTCGCTGGCTACTTATACCGATGTAGTCCCCGACGTGATTGCCGAACTGACCGCGCAACTCAATATTCTACGCAAACACGGGCCGGTGCAGGTGCTGATTGACCCCGGATTTGGATTCGCCAAAACAGTCGATCAAAATTTTACCTTGCTGCGTGAACTGGCGGCCTTTTCTGCCTTCGACGTACCCATTCTGGTCGGCATTTCGCGCAAAGCTACGGTCTATAAAACGCTGAATACCAGTGCTGATCATGCCTTAAATGGCACTACCGTACTCAACACCGTAGCCCTGCTCAACGGGGCCTCTATTTTGCGGGTACACGACGTGCGTGAAGCCGTCGAAGCCGTGATTATGATCGAGAGATTAAAAAAAGTTTGACTGTCGGCTTGTGATCGCCAAAACGAAATCCTACTTTTGCAGTCCCAAAACGGTACTAATGGCACCGCAAGGAATGATCTGGTAGCTCAGTTGGTAGAGCAATACACTTTTAATGTATGGGTCCTGGGTTCGAATCCCAGCCGGATCACAAGGGTATAAAAAGAGAGGCGATAAGCAACATGCTTACCGCCTCTCTTTTTGAGTTAAACCTTGATCTCAATTCCCCCCAAACTTCATGGTGGTGCCAATCAAAACCCCGGTGCCGAGGTAGTTGCCGCCCTGAAAGCGACCCACCACTTCGACGCGGAAGAAGGGAAAGCCCGGAATGAGGCCGTCGAGACCGTAGCCCACTTCGGTGTAGTTACGGCTGGTGGGGGTGGCCAGGTAATGCACAAACAGATTTTCTTTGAAGCCCGCCAACCGCACCAGCGTCAACTGGGTAATCAGTAACTGGCGGAACTCGGCCAACACATGCGCCTCGGCGAAACGGCTGCGGGTGCTGTACTGGTAGTAGGGCAAAAACCGGAATGAACTGACGGGGTCTGTTGTCTGCAAGAAAAACTCGTTGCCCTGAAAGTGCTTAAAATCAGGGAAATACACGGCCTTGTCGGTCAGAACCCCCCCCGCCGAAAGCTGATAGGCAATGCGGCTGCGGATGCCCGTTTCGGCGGAATGCCGCCACGTTAGCTGCGCAAAATCATAGTCGGTATCTGAGCCGTTCACGCCCGCAATGCCCTTGCGGTAGTTGACCGTAACGAGCGGGGCTTCGCTGTTGGTGAGCATAATGCGCTTACCGTTGCGGATACGGTAGCGCAGTTCGCCCAGCCGGAGTGAGGCGTTCAGGTTCAGCGTCAGGGCCTGATGCACTGGAAAGCCCGCGCTTTCTACCTCGCTGGTGACGGGTCGGTTGGGCGTATAGCTGAAATGTTCCCAGTTAATCAGCGGTTTGATGCGCTCTTTGTAATTACTCAGTTCGGTGCGCTCGGCAAATTCCAGGCTACCACCGAAGCGTAAACGGCCTTCGTTGGGTTGTGTAACCACGCTGAGCTTCAGGTAATCTTTCTGGTAGAGCTTCATCAGGTTTCGCTCATGCAGCACCGTTGTAAACGTGTTCAGGATAGGTTCGATGGGGTTGTTTTCGTTGAGTTGCGACACAAACCGCCCGCCCGATAACTCAATGCTGGTGGTTTTGTGGCGGTATTCGGCGGTGCCGTAGCCCACAAACTGCTGTCGCCCGGTTTGGTAGCGGGCCAGCCCTGTCAGCGCCATCCGGTTTTGTTTCAGACTGTCGAGGCGACGGTTAAACCGCAGCGATGCTGTAATCGGAAACCCTTCTACGGTATTGAAATAGGCACTTTCCAGATCAACGGGGCCATGCCAGTTCCACGACGTACTGCGTGAGGGGTTCCAGTTGCGGCCGCCAAACAACAGCCCCAGCGGGTTGCTGTTGGCCCGTTTGCGCTTCGCTGCCGCCTGTGCTTTCTTCAGGCTGTCGGCGGGGGCGGTGCCTAATTTAATCACGCGCAGGCTGTCGCTTTTTTGGTAGCTGACGGTTTCGGCCTGCGTCAGTGGCACGGTGCGGAGCGAATCCCAGAAGGCATTACTGCGCTTGCGGGCCAGCGTGTCGATCACCGTCGAGTCGTTGCGGACCACGGCCACGTCTTCTTTGCGGCTTTTGCGGGCTTTGTATTCCTGTTTCTCATACTCTTTGACGAGCTGCTTCAGGTTTTTGGTCGAAAACTCTTTTTGCTTCGCCACGGCCTCGGCAAAGGTCCCCGCTTTCACGTCGGTTTTGCTCAGGGTACGGGCGGGCGGGTTAAAGCGCTCATCGACTACTTTCACGTCTTCCACAAAACCGGGATTGATCACGAAGTTGCTAAACGTCTGACTGCGCACGGCCTGGGCTGAAAACGTAGCCCCCATAAACGACCCGTCTACGTCGAACTGCTGACTCACCGGCATCCAGACCGACTGGATCGGGCTGCAAACGGTTTTGGTACGCAGCGCAAACCCCTGTTCGCTAACGGTCTCAAGCTGAGCACTATGGATGGCCCAGGTGTCTTCGATGATGTAGATCGTGCCCCGCATCACGCCGTCGCCATACTGCTTCGGAATGACCTTGATCTTCGAGACGTCGACGCCCTGTTCGTGAAACGTACCCTGATACTCGAAGGTATAGTAGGCAAATGCGTTGGGGGCCACCGGTGACACTGACCCGAAAAGTTTGGGGGCGTAGAGCGTGGGGTTGTAGTAGTTCGTGACCTGTACAAACTGATTATCTACCTGCGAGTTACGGCTGGCTACCACGCGCTGCTTCACGGTGTTGGGCAGTTTAAAGTCCACCTCGGCCACGTTTTCGCTCAGCACTGGGCGGCCAATCTTGATGTTGCCCTCCTTTTCCAGGTCTTTCAGTTTGTCTTTATAGAGAAACGTCAGCGGCAGTTTATGTACGATAAATGACGTTTTGGAGTATACCCGCGCTTTAAACTGTTGCACCTGAAGCTGGTGGAACCGGGCTTTGGCAATGGCCCGCCGCATGATGCTCACCGCGGGGTCTTCGGTATTTTTGCCAATTTTTACGCTCTGCAACTGAATGGATTGCTCGGCCATAGTGACGTTGATCTCCTGATAGCCGTCAGTGATGGTGAGGGTTTTGGTTTCGGCTTTGTAGCCCAGAAACTGGAAGACGATCTCATACTTCCCCGGTTTCAGGGGCAGTTCGTAGCGGCCTTCTTCGTTGGCAATGGTGCCGAGGGTAGTGCCTTTGGCGGCAATAGTGGCAAAGGACATGGCCTGGCCAGTGCTGGCTTTCACCGTGCCCCGGATGCCCTGGGCGTTGGTTTCGGCGTGGGTGAACACGAACAGGAGTGCGGCGAACGGAGCGAGTAGGATACGGAGCATACGGAGCATACGGAGCATACGGAGCATACGGAGAGCGAGTGCGTTCAGGTTGACAGATGATAAAGAAACGGTAGGATCGTTTTGATGCATCGAAGTTTAGGTTAAAGCCGGGGTATCTGATTGTAAACGCCGGATTCTGACCAATGAGTGGCAGATAGGTAGATGCCATGATGAGGCCAGGGGTTGTATGGGCTAACCCGATTTTGTGAATCAATGCCCGGCCAGATTTGTACTACACTCGTATCCATCCTGTTATATGGCGAAGAAAACCACCCAGCCCAGCCCATTTACCCACACGAATGGGTCACTGACCGATGCGCTGACCGACGAACGGCTGGACGATCCAAAGCACGGGAATAGCCTGCTGGTGAAGCAGGAAGAAAGTCGGCAGGACCTGGGATTTGGTACCAACATGAATGATGCCTATTCACGGCTGGTGAATAAAGATGGCTCGTTCAACGTACGTCGGGCGCATGAGCGTTACCTGGATCACTTAAATCTCTATCACCGGCTCATAACCATGCGCTGGCCCAAGTTTCTGGGGTTGGTGGTGGGTTTTTACGTCTTGTCGAACGCCATTTTTGCCACGCTCTACGGATTGCTTGGTTACTATAATCTCAAGGGAATCACTGACGTGACGCCAGATACGCCGTTTGGGCGGTTCATGGGTGCTTTTTTCTTTAGTTCACAAACACTGACCACCGTGGGCTATGGTCACATTAGCCCCATGGGCTACTGGACAAGCGGACTGGCGGCCATCGAGTCGATGTTTGGGTTGCTGATGTTTGCGCTGGCAACGGGTCTGTTTTATGGTCGTTTTTCGCGGCCCGTAGCCAGCATCCGGTTCTCAAAACAGGCGCTGTTTGCCCCATATCTGGACATCAACGGCTGGATGTTTCGCATCATCAACCAGCGCAGTAACCAGCTCATCGACGTGCAGGTGGAAGTGTCGCTGTCGCGGCTGGAGACCAAACCCGACGGCATCCGGTATCGGCGCTACTATGCGCTGAAACTGGAACGGGCCAAGGTTAGTTTTTTCCCCGCCAACTGGACCATCGTTCACCCCATCACCGACGATAGCCCGCTCTATAACTGGACCGCCGAGCAGTTGGCCGAGTCAGATGCCGAGTTCCTGATTTTGCTGCGGGCCGTAGAAGACACCTTCAACCAGACCGTACACAGCCGCTTTTCGTACCGCTACAACGAAGTGAAATGGGGGCGTAAATTTGCACCCATGTTTTCTGGCGATGTCCAGAACGAAGCCACCGCTACCGTTGACCTCGACCAGTTGGACATCACGGTGAAGGCACCGCTAAACTGAAACCCCCGAAAAATGCTTTTCCCACCTCCCTTACAACCCGGCGACACTGTGGCTATTATTGCCCCCGCCAGCCCGTTTGCCTATGCTGACCTACAGCCAGCTTTCGACGTCATGCGCAACAACTGGCAGCTACATATTTGGGAAGGCAAAACACTGCAACTAAGCACGGGAGCCTTTGCCGGTACCGATGCCGAGCGTGCCGAAGATCTACAGGAGGCCATCAATAACCCGGCTATCAAAGCCATTTTTGCGGCACGGGGGGGCTACGGCGCGTACCGGCTTGTTGAACAGGTCAATTTCAAGCCGCTGCTGAAGCGACCCAAATGGCTGGTGGGCTTCAGCGACATCACCGTGCTGCTGAGCCACTGCCAGCGCATGGGCCTCAGCACCCTGCACGGCATTATGCCCCGTGGGTTTAGGCTGCCGCAAACCGAACAGGACATCGAGACGTTGCGGCAATGGCTTTTTGGCGAAAACGTGGCACCGTACACTACCAAGCCCCATGCACTGAACAGGCTGGGTGAAGCAACCGGTCCGCTGGCCGGTGGCAACCTGTCGCTGCTGATGCACACGCTGGATACCCCCTCGGAGGTAGACTGGGCCGGGCACCTGCTGTTTATTGAAGATATTGACGAGACCATGTTTTCGCTCGACCGGATGATGACGCAGTTACGAAGGGCGGGTAAACTCGCCGATCTGGCGGGCCTGTTGGTGGGTCATTTCTCAGCCATGCGCAACAATACCTCGCTGCCGTTTGACCAAACCCCTGAGGCCACCATTGCCGAAGCCGTAGCGGCGTATTCCTATCCGGTAACCTATGGTTTTCCCGTTGGCCACGTCAGCCCCAATCTGGCCATGCCCGTTGGTCGGCTGGCCGAATTGACCGTTTCGGAAACGGGCAGTTTGCTTCAATTTCCAGTCTAATGACCCCGGCAGCTTACCCCAACGACCCGCAACCGTGGCCGATCGAACAGTCGGAATATGTCTATCAGGCACCCTGGCTCACCGTTCGGAAAGACGCCGTGCGGCTGGTGAGTGGTGGCTATATGCCTGATTATTAATTGTTTGAATACACCGACTGGGTCAATGTAGTGGCCGTAACCACCACCGGGCAACTCGTCCTGATTCGGCAGTATCGGCACGGTATTGGCCAGACGTTGTTTGAACTTTGCGCCGGTGCCGTTGACCCCCCTCCGCCCGGTACCGACCCCCGTTCTGATGCCTATTTGCTGGTTACAGCACAACGTGAATTGCTGGAAGAAACGGTCGGGCGCGAGCTGGTCGCTGATGATCAGGGCCATAACAATGCTGGTAACGGTGCTCAGCAATAGCAACGGCTCCAGGTTGGTCAGCCAGCCAACCAGTAGCACCGCCACCCCCGTTCCCAACCGGATGGCCATACCCCGCTTGAAACTGACATGTGCCGGCCCGGCTCGCAATGTGGTGAAACTGATGCCTGCCTCGGCCAGTAAATAAACCCCCACCGACCCTGTCAGGAGCCACCGGTGTAAACTGGACAGGGGCTGTTCAACGTCCCGGATAATATATATGAGCGCCACCCCCAGCACCGTCAGGGCCATGGTAAGGGGTAGGTGTACGTAAATCCAGAACGTGTACCGGCGAATGGTCGGCTTGCTCTGTTCCTGCCGCGCCAGGGTGGTATCTGGATCGGTTTCACCCGCACGTTCCTGGTCAACATGCTCCTGCGCCAGTTCACGAACGGCATCATCGTCGAGGCGGTCGAAATAGGCCCACCAAAGCCCGAAAATGAGGATACCACCCAGACAAGCGGCAACGATACTTTTGGTATGAAACGGACTCGATACTAACCCCTGCACAATACCCGTCACGGCCTGCCCCTGCACCAGTAACGTGAACAACCCGTAGCGTTCGGGCAGGTGCCGCACGTCGGGCGGGAAATCGCGGTGGATCTTGCCGCCCGACGTGATGGGGGTGGTTAGCTCGATCACCAGCGCCACCGCCCAGAGGGCATAGCGGTAGGGAGCAGGCACACCTATGGAGGCGATCCAAATGAGAATCGAGATGGAGAAACCGATCAGGATTACCCGGATATACGGTCGGGCGTCGGGTACGTAATGCCAGGCCCGGATGTATTCGAGGAGCAGAATACCCCGCACCAGTGCATAGGTGAGGGCGTAGACCGTGGCGTTGGTTTCGATAGCGGTTGGAATCGCACCAGCCAGCACCAGCAGCCCCACCAGTTGCAGACAACCCAGCAGCCGATGGACCACATCCTGCTCACCGTCGAACCGGGTGGCGTAATGGGTTTGGCCATTCCAAAGCCACCAGACGGTCTGGCGCTAGAGCAGGAAAAACTGCCCTAGCGCCAGACCGTCGAGGTGATGCGTGAGGCGGTTGGCCAGTTGCGCCACAATCGCGGTGTAAACGAGGTCATTCAGCAGTTCGGCCCAGGTGGTGCGCCGTTCGCCCTTCATCTCGCCAGATCGCAGGCGGGGTATGTGGGGGTCGTTTTTAGGCTTCTTGGGCATGGTGGTTCAGTGAGAGACTACACTGTGAACCAAAAATCGGCTGTCATGCGCAAAAAAAAGCCCTCAACTTTTTCCGAGTTGAGGGCCAGGTTGTGACCGATACGGGAATCGAACCCGTGTTACCGCCGTGAAAGGGCGATGTCCTAACCGCTAGACGAATCGGCCGTCTTGTAAAAGACCTGACGGGTGGTTGATTGCTCAATTACGCCGTCAGCGAATCGTGATGCAAAAGTACGGCGATGCTTGTAAAATGCAACACCTACCCTCAAAAAAATATCAGAGAAAGCGGTTTAACCCCTTTTACTGCTATTTTTGACGGGCAGCAATTTGCTCTGCATCAACCCATTTTACCCCGTCGCTGGCATGAAAAAAAATGTAGGTATCTACTTTATTACCCTTCTTTTTGCCTCGTTATACGCCCCGTTATTCGCGCAAACGACCGTTTCCAGCCCTGCCCAATTTCTGGGTTATACCCTAGGCGAACGCTTCACCCCCCAACACCGCGTCATGGCCTACGCTGAGCAAGTGGCCCGGCAAGCGCCCAACCGGATAAAACTGATCCCCTACGGCACCACCTACGAAGGCCGCCAACTTACCGTGGTGGTGATTGCCAGCGAGGCTAACCTGGCGCGTATCGACGAAATCAGGACCGACAACCTGCGCCGCATTGGTATGCTCGATGGGAAGCCGTCGGGAAAGGCGATGCCGACGATTCAGTGGCTGAGCTACAACGTGCACGGCAACGAAGCCGTTAGCTCCGAGGCGTTTATGGAGGTACTGCACGGCCTGCTGGTACCTGCCGAAGCGAAAGCGCCCTTTCCGGTTTCGCCCAAAATTCTGGAAACCAGCGTGGTTATCCTCGACCCGTGTCTGAACCCCGACGGGCATGACCGCTACGTGAACTGGTACAACCAAATGCATGGCCGCGTAGGCGACCCCACGCCGTTTGCCCGCGAACACAGCGAACCGTGGCCCGGCGGGCGTTTTTCGCACTATTACTTCGACCTAAACCGCGATTGGGCCTGGCAAACGCAGGAGGTGACCCAGCAACGGATGGCCCTCTACCAGCAGTGGATGCCTCATTTGCACGGTGATTTCCACGAAATGGGTGCCGAAAGCCCCTACTATTTTGCGCCCTCGGCCAAACCCTACCACGAAGACATTACGCCGTTCCAGCGCAATTTTCAGCGCATCATTGGTCAGTATTGCAGCCGGTCGTTCGATAAGAGCAACTGGCTCTACTACAGCCGTGAACGCTACGATTTGCTCTACCCCAGCTACGGCGACACCTACCCCACCTACAACGGAGCCATTGGCATGACCTACGAACAGGGCGGTAGTGGTCGCGCCGGCCTGGGCTTCCGCAAGGCCGACGGCGACACGCTCACGCTCCGTCAACGCATCGACCACCACGTAGCCTCGTCGTTCGCCACGCTCGAATCGGTAGCTGACCGGTCGGGGGAGGTCGTGACCGAATTTGGGAATTTCTTCGACCGGGCACAGCGCACGCCGGTGGGGCCCTACAAGACCTACGTGGTGAAAAGCGGTGGTGACGAAGGCAAACTTGCCGCCCTTCGCCAACTGCTGGACCGGAACAACATTCGCTACGGACTCGCCGGGCGTAACCAGACCGTGGGCGGTAGTACAACGGCGCGTGGCCGGGGAGCAGCGGCCTCAGACGTGGCCTACAACTACTTCACCCAACAGGTTGATAAAAACGTAAGTATTGCTGCCGAAGATCTGATTATCAGCGCGTTTCAGCCGAAATCGACACTGGTAAAGATCCTGTTTGAACCTAAAACGACTCTCGAAGACTCCGTTACCTACGACATTACGGCCTGGGCGTTGCCTTATGCGTATGGCCTGCAAACCTACGGCCTCACCAGCCGGATTGACCCGGTGATGCCTGCTTCGGTTATTACAACCACCGCTACGCCGCCGGTGAACAACAGTCGT
Organism: Cytophagales bacterium; assembly: GCA_038230755.1. Taxonomy (GTDB): domain Bacteria; phylum Bacteroidota; class Bacteroidia; order Cytophagales; family Spirosomataceae; genus Fibrella. The sequence goes on from JBBRMP010000009.1 coordinate 29,797, forward strand.
CCCTATGCGTACCTGGCCCGGTGGCAGTCGATGCCTTCGGTGCAGTTGCTGGCTGGTTTGCTGGCCAAAAAATTCAAGGTGCGGGCGGCTGAGAAACCCTTCGAGACCGACGGGCAAACCTACGGCGCGGGTACGCTGCTGATTACGCGGGCTGGTAACGAACGGCTTGGCAGCCGTTTCGACGACATCGTGCAAGAGGAAGCGGCCAAACTGAATATGAAACTGGTGCCGGTGACATCAGGCCTCGTCACCAAAGGCTCCGATTTTGGCTCTGACTTTGTCATGGCACTCAGAGCACCCCGCGTCGGCGTGCTGTCGGGCGAGGGGCTGTCGGCTCCGGCGGTGGGCGAAGTATGGCATTATTTCGATCAGGAACTGAAGTACCCCGTCAGCCTTGTTAACGGAACCGACCTAGCCAATGTAGACTGGCGGCAACTCGACGTGCTGATTATGCCTAACGGCTTCGGCTACAGCCGGTTACTGAATGAACGCGTACTGATGTCGCTCCGCGAATGGATTCGGGCGGGAGGAAAGCTCATTGCCATGGAAAAAGCCGTTGGGGCACTGGTGGGCAAAGAAGGCTTCGACATCAAGGAAAAAGAAGATAAAAAAGACGATCTGCGCAAAGGCGGAAAAGAAAAGGCCCTGACCGATTCGCTGAAAATTTACGGCGACCGGGAGCGCGAAGCCGTTTCGGACGATACGCCGGGCAGCATTTATCGCCTCCACCTCGATGCCACGCATCCACTGGGATTTGGTTTGTCGGGCAACTATTACACGCTGGTGCTGGAGGTGCATAACTACGACATCCTGAAAGAGGGCTGGAACGTGGGCTACCTGAAAGACAGCGACTTAGTAGCTGGTTTCGCAGGGAAAAATGCCAGAGAGAAATTGAAGCAGACGCTGGCCGTGGGGGCACAGGACATGGGAAAAGGGCAGGTAGTCTACCTGGCCGACAACCCATTGTTTCGGGGCTTCTGGTACAACGGCAAGCTCCTGTTTGGCAACGCCGTGTTTATGGGGGGGTACTGAAGAGAAGTCATGTAGTGATATTTCCCGGCTCATTGTCTTTACGTTATAATAGCCTGATTGCTTTACAGTCAAGGTTCAAAAAATCGAACGGTTGTATGAATCCATTCCAGATTAAAGAGGCCCCGGTGGTCTATGACGTGGCCATTGTTGGCTCAGGCGCGGGGGGCGGTATGGCCGCTTATACGCTGGCCAAAGCGGGTGCCAAAGTGGTACTCCTTGAGGCTGGCGGCTATTTTGATCCCGCCGATCCCAAATACATTACGCAGATGAAATGGCCTTACGAATCGCCCCGGCGCGGTGCCAGTACCACCCGCCCATTTGGTGATTTCGACGCGGCCTACGGTGGCTGGCAGATCGACGGGGAGCCGTATTCGGCGAAAGCCGGGACCGAATTTCACTGGTTTCGCTCCCGGATGCTGGGCGGACGCACCAACCACTGGGGCCGTATTTCGCTCCGGTTTGGCCCCGACGATTTCCGTCGTCGCTCCCTCACCGGCGTGGGCGACGACTGGCCAATTACCTACGACGACGTGGCCCCGTACTATGACCGCGTTGATAAACTGATCGGCGTGTTTGGCTCGAAAGAAGGGCTGCGGAACGAGCCGGACGGGCATTTTCTGCCTGCGCCCAAAGCCCGTCTGCATGAGTTGATGATTCAGAAAGCAGCCAGGGGAATTGGTGTTCCGGTGATCCCGTCGCGGCTGTCTATTCTGACAAAAGCTATTAACAGCGAACGTGGGCAGTGTTTTTACTGCAACCAATGCAGCCGGGGTTGTCTGGCCTACGCCGACTTTTCGGCCTCGTCGGTGCTGTGCATTCCGGCGGTGAAAACGGGTAATGTCACGCTCATCAACGGGGCCATGTGCCGCGAAGTAACCACCGACCCCAAAACGGGTTTGGCCACGGGCGTGAGCTTCGTCCATACGGGCACTATGCAGGAACATACCGTACGGGCCAAAGCCGTAATGCTGGGAGCAAGTGCCTGTGAATCAGCGCGTATTCTGCTAAATTCAAAGTCGGCGCAACACCCGAATGGCCTGGCCAACGGTAGCGGCGTGGTGGGTAAATACCTCAATGACTCCACGGGAGCGTCGCGCGGGGCGTTCGTGCCCGCGCTGATGGACCGTGACCGCTATAACGAAGACGGCGTGGGCGGTATGCACGTATTCACCCCCTGGTGGCTCGATAACAAGAAGCTCGATTTCCCCCGTGGGTATCACATCGAATACGGCGGTGGCATGGGCATGCCGGGCTTCGGGTTTGGCTTCGGTATGGAGAACATGAACGGTAAATACGCCACCGCCAACGGCATGATGAAACCGGCGGGTGGCTACGGGTCGGGCCTGAAAGAAGACGCCCGGCGGTTCTACGGGGCCTACATCGGCATGGCCGGTCGGGGTGAGCCGGTGCCGCTGGAGACGAACCTGTGCGAAATCGACCCCGACAAGGTGGATAAATACGGTATTCCGACGCTTCGTTTCCACTACAAATGGTCGGACTACGAGGTAAAGCAGGCCAAACACATGCAGGACACGTTTGAGGAGATTTTCCACGCGATGGGGGCCATTCCGAACGGACCAAAGCCCGGCCCCGACACCAACCACGGGTATGGGCTGGAGGCTCCCGGCAAAATTATTCACGAAGTAGGCACGGTGCGGATGGGTAAAGACCCGCAAAAGTCGGCCCTGAATGCCTTCCAGCAGGCCCACGAGTGCAAAAACCTGTTTGTGGTCGATGCCGCCCCGTTTGTTTCGCAGGGCGACAAAAACGTTACCTGGACCATCCTGGCCAATTCCATGCGCACAAGTGAATTTGTTATCGACCAGGTAAAAAAGAAAAACATATGAAACGTAGAGACACACTTAAAGCACTTGGTTTTTCCGGCATTGGTCTCGGCCTGGCCGTTGGACCCGTAGAGGCTGCTGTGCCGCTCCCGCCCGACAAAAAACTGCCCGCCAAAGTGCCGGGTGGTCGGCAACCCTTTGAAGCAGATCGGGATGCAAAGCTGCATGCTGAGAAATTCTTCACGCCGCAGGAGATGAAGACGGTCACCATCCTGTCGGACATCATTTTGCCCGCCGATGCGAAGTCGGGGAGCGCCTCGCAGGCGGGGGTGCCGGCCTTCATCGAATTTATGATGAAAGACATGCCCCAAAACCAGACACCCATGCGCGGTGGCCTAGCCTGGCTCGATACCAAATGCCGGGCGGCTTACGGCAAGCCCTTCGCTGACTGCACACGGGCGCAGATGATTGAGATGGTCGATCAGATTGCGTATCCGCAGAAGGCCAAGCCTAACATGTCGCAGGGCGTAGCGTTTTTCAACACGATGCGCAACTTCGTGATGTGTGGTTTTTACACCAGTAAAATGGGGATCGAAGACCTCGGCTACAAGGGCAATGTCCCCAATCAATGGGAAGGCGTGCCGGAGCCAGTGCTGAAAAAATTTGGCTTGAGTTATTCGTAGAACAGGGCTGGGCCACAGAGTTACGCAGAGCAAACAGGGAGGTACACAGAGAACAATCTAAAATCTCTGCGTACCTCCCTGTTTGCTCTGCGTAACTCTGTGGCCCAGCCCTTCCTCCTTTCTTCCTTTCCCTTCTATCTTTGCCACCGTATGGAATCACGAACCCTTTTTCAGCGGCTGACGCCGCATTTGCTTTTTATTTTCGGGCTTTTTCTGCTCACCTCCATCTTCTTTTTTCCCGCCTGGGAGGGCAAGGAACTAGCCCTGCAAGACGTGCGGACGGGCAATGCCGCCACCATGGAGTTGCGTCATTATAAAGCTGAAACGGGTAAATACCCCAACTGGACTAACGCGCTGTTTGGCGGAATGCCCGGCTATCTGATCGCTTCCGAATACCCCAATACGTTTATCGGTACTGCCGCCGCCGCCGTGCTACGCATCTTCCCCCGCCCCATCGACGTCGTGTTTTTGCAGATGGTGGGTATGTATATTTTGCTCATCGTTTTGCTGGGGCGTACTGCACTTGATCGAGAGGTTAACAGTGTTAGACTTGCTGACAATGAGGTAGTTAAAGATTTGGCTGTTTTGTCAGGCACTACGCGCGGCTGGTTGGCAGCAATGGGGGCCGTGGCCTATGCTTTTGGCTCGTGGAACATGTTGAGCATCGAAGCGGGACACATTTCAAAGGCCCTTTCGCTGGCTTATGCACCGGGAATTCTGGCCGGACTAGTACTGTGCTTGCGGGGCCGGTATTGGTCGGGGGCGGCGGTGACGGGCTTGTTTGCCTGTTTGAATATCAGCGCCAACCACGTTCAGATCACGTTTTATTTGTTCCTCTGCATTGGCCTGTATGTGCTGGTCGAAGGCTTCCGGCTGTTGCGGGCGGAGCGGGCCAAACAGTTGATTATCGGCCTGGCAATTTTTGGGGTAACGGCCGGAATTGGGTTGGCTACATATAGCAAGCGGCTGCTGATTCTGAATGAATTTTCAAAAGAAACCATCCGGGGTAAGTCGGAACTAACGGCCAAAACAACCGCCGTGGCGGCCTCGCCGGGGCAACCTGCCGTGGCGGCAAAAGCCACCGACGGGCTGGATGAAGACTACGCGTTTCAGTATAGCTACGGCATCGGCGATGCGCTGACGTTGCTCATTCCCAACCTGCTCGGTGGCGGGTCGGGTGGTTTGAATGAGAAATCGGAACTGTACGGTGCGCTGGTGAACCGGGGCTATCCACCCGAAGAAGCACTGACGGTGGTTGGGCAACAAATACCCGTTTATTGGGGCGATGAATATGGCATTGGCGGACCAGCCTATGCCGGTGCCGTGGTGGTGTTTCTGTTTGTGCTGAGCCTGTTTATCAGCACTGGCAACCTGCGCTGGTACCTGCTGGGGTCGGCGGCGTTCCTGCTGATTCTGGCGATGGGCAAGAACATGATGACCATCAACGGCCTGCTCTTCAATTACTTCCCGTTCTTCAATAAGTTCCGGGCCGTGACGATGGCGCTCACGCTGATGCAGTTGTTTTTGGGCGCGGGGGCAGCGTTGGCGGTGTATTCGCTGATGGCTCGGAAGCTCACATTCGATGAACTGAAACGACCGTTGCTTATCAGTTTCGGCCTTACGGGTGGGCTGGCGTTGCTGCTGGCCCTGGTGGGCGGGAGCCTGCTGAGCTTCCGTGGACCAAACGATGCCCAACTGTTCGGCCCTCAGGGCGGTGACCTGATTCAATCGCTTGTCAATGACCGGATAAGCCTGATGCGGTCCGATGCGTTTCGTACCTTCTTCTTCATCGCGGTGTCGGTGGGCCTGATCTGGGCTTACACCGTTGGCCGGTTACGCGCCGCGTTTTTCCTGCCGTTGCTGTTCCTGTTTCTGACCTTCGACATCTGTCTGGTCGATAAGCGGTACATCAACAACCAAAGCTTCCGGTCGAAATCGCTGGTGGATGCGGCCTTTGAAGAAACCCCCGCCGATGCCCAGATTTTAGGGGATAAATCACTGAGTTACAGGGTATTCGATAACACGGGTGATTTCATGAGCGACAACCGCCCGTCGTATTTCCACAAGTCCATCGGGGGCTATAACGCGGCCAAACTGCGGCGGTATCAGGAGCTGATTACCTACGTGTTTCGGACCGACAACGGTGCCAATGCCGAGAAGATCCTGAATATGCTGAACGTGAAATACGTCATTACAGCCCCACTCGACAGCACTGGCCGACCCGCCGGTGCCCCGCAGGCGCAACAAAATCCGGTTGCACTGGGCAATGCCTGGTTCGTGCAAACGGTGCAGCAAGTGCCCGATGCCGACGCCGAGATGGCCGCGATGAAAACGGTCGATGCCAAAACGACCGCCGTTATTGATCAACGCTACGCCGATCAACTGAAGGGACTGCCCGCCATGCTTTCGCCCGCTGGCAACATTACGCTAACGGCCTATTTGCCGGATAAGATGACCTACCAAAGCGACAGCCCAACGGAGCAGGTGGCCGTGTTTTCGGAGGTATTTTACCGGGGTAACGACGACTGGAAAGCGTACATCGACGGTAAAGAAACGCCCCACTTCCGCACCGACTACGTGCTGCGTGGCCTGCGCATTCCCGCCGGCAAGCATACCGTCGAATTCCGTTTCGACCCCAAAACGGCCGCCATTGGTAATACGCTGGATTTAGTGGCTAACATTGCATTGGTGCTGTTGCTACTAGCTGGCCTATATTTCAGCCTTCGTGAGAGAGACACCGTAGTGGTTTCGAAAGGAGATAAGGCAACGGCATAATTTTTTGCCCTCCGATGTATTTTTGCCTTCGTTTCGTGCTGTTCTGTCATCCCGACCAAAGGAGGGATCTACTTTCCGACAAATTGATTGTCCATTGGGAAAGTAGATCCCTCCTTTGGTCGGGATGACAAAAAAACTGTGGGAGAACAAAAAAAAGACCCTAAACAAGCATGCTGTTTCGTCTGGCACCAACGCCTTCGGGGTTTTTGCACATCGGCAATGCCGTGAATTTTGTGCTGATTTGGCTGGCGGCACGGCAACTTGGCGGACAGCTATTGCTACGTATCGACGACCTTGATACATCGCGCAAACGCCCCGATTACGTCGCCGATATTTTCCGAACACTCGACTGGATAGGCCTCGATTATGACCTCGGCCCCACCGGTCCCGATGATCTGGAGAAGCAATGGTCGCAGTGGAACCGGCTGGATCAATACGCACAAACATTAACGAAACTTCGTGAGGCTAATGCCTTGTATACCTGCGCGTTATCGCGCCAGGAATGGCATGAACTGGAGATGGCAGATAACTGGTCGGCGCTGAATCGGCAGGCAGATTTGTTCGACGAGGCCGACGTGGCGTGGCGGTTTCGGGCGGTGGGAACTGGGTCGGCTGATTTTGTGGTTCGTCGGCGCGATGGGTTGCCCGCTTACCAGGTTGCTTCCCTCACCGACGACGTTTCTTATGGGGTCACCCACATCATTCGCGGGCAGGATCTCTACGAATCGACCACCCGGCAAGGGCAGTTGGCCGGGGCATTGGGCTGGGCCAATTTTGGGCAGACCAACGTTTGGCATCACTCGCTTTTGCTCGATGAATCAGGCCAGAAAATGGGTAAATCAGCCGGGCATGGGCACAATGGACCGACGTCGGTGCGGCTCATGCGCGAAACTGGTGAGACGCCCCGGCGCATCTTCAAGGCCGTAGCCAATCTGCTCCAACTGCCTTCCGAAACAGACGTCACGCTGCCCCAATTGCTGACCTATCCCATTGAGTGGAACGCCCGTTTTCGAGCCGTTGGCACTGTTAATAAACCTTAACATACGAACCAGATAAACAGACGGGGTCGTTTGAGGTTAAAAGAGAGTCGTAAGTCTGGGAGTCATAAGCGGTCCGCCGCTGCGGTCGTAAGCGCTTCGCGCTTTCACCGATGATCCTGGAGGCAGCGCCACTTACGACTCCCAGACTTAAGACTAGCTATATGCAGAACTACACCATACTTTGGGCCGACGATGAGATCGACCTGTTGAAGCCCCACCTGTTGTTTTTGAAGAATAAAGGCTACGACGTTACCCCTGTCAATTCTGGAGCGGACGCGCTGGAAAAAGTAGAGCAGGAAAAATATGACCTGGTCCTCCTCGACGAGATGATGCCCGGCATGACCGGCCTCGAAACGTTGGCGCAGATCAAGCAGATGCGGCCCAACCTGCCCGTGGTGATGGTGACCAAGAGCGAAGAAGAGCACATCATGGAGGAGGCCATCGGCGGTAAAATTGCCGACTATCTGATCAAACCCATCAACCCCAATCAGTTGCTGCTGTCGCTGAAAAAGAACCTCGACAACAAGCGGCTCGTGACCGAGCGGACCAACATTGGCTATCAGCAGGATTTCCGGAACCTGGCTATGCAGTTCAACGACCGTATGGACTACAACGAATGGGCTGACGTGTATAAGAAGCTCATTTACTGGGAATTGGAGCTTGACAACGCGCAGGACAACAGTATGTCGGAAGTGCTGAACATGCAGAAAAGTGAGGCCAACGCTAACTTCTGCAAGTTTATCATGGAGAATTACGAAGACTGGCTCAACGACCCCAAGGGCGATAAACCCCTGATGTCGAACCAGTTGATGCGCAAGAAAGTGTTCCCGCTGCTGAACACCACCGAGACGGGAACGCCATCGGCTCCGCTGTTCTTTATCTTGGTTGATAACCTCCGCTTCGACCAGTGGAAGGTGATCGAGCCACTGATCACGGATTTTTATACCGTAGAAGAAGAGTCGTCGTACTACTCGATTCTGCCCACCACGACCAGCTTTGCCCGGAACTCGATCTTTTCGGGACTGATGCCGAGCGAGATGGAAAAACAACACCCCGACATTTGGGTGAATGACGACAACGAAGAGGCTGGCCTGAACAACCACGAAGACGAATTTCTGAAACGCCAACTCGACCGCGCCCGGCTTAATATCAAGTCGTCGTACCACAAAATTCTGAACGTGAATCAGGGTAAGGCGCTGGTGGATAACGTCAATAACCTGATGCAGAATCAGTTGAACGTTGTCGTCTATAACTTCGTGGATATGCTCAGTCACGCCCGCACCGATATGGCGATGATCAAGGAACTGGCCCCCGACGAATCGGGCTACCGGAGCCTGACCCGCTCGTGGTTCATGCACTCGCCGCTGTTCGAGCTAATTAAAAAGATTGCCGACAAAGGTGGCCGCCTAATTATCACCACCGACCACGGCATGATTCGGGTGCAGAAGCCGGCCAAGATTGTGGGCTACCGCGAAACGAATACGAACCTCCGCTACAAGCAGGGCAAGAACCTTGGCTTCGATGACGCGCATTTGTTTGTGGCCCGCAAGCCGGAGCGGTTCTTTTTGCCCAAGCCGAACGTCTCGACGGCCTACGTCTTCACGACGGAATATTACTTCTTCGCCTACCCCAACAATTACAATTACTACGTCAACTACTACCGCGACACGTTCCAGCACGGTGGCGTCTCGCTGGAGGAAATCATCATACCCTTCGCGTATTTGACGCCGAAGAAGTAGCAGACTACATACGAAGTTTCAAGGCCCGGATGGCTTGACACCATGCTTTAGCATGACGTCAAGCCATCCGGGCCTTGTGTTTCGGGTACGGCTGACACATCACCGACATTTATAACTGATACGGGCGCAGTGGGCCACCAATTTCAGCCTCAACGGTATTGCCGATTGGCTGCTGACTCCGCCATTTTGAGCAGCACTGACGTTTTTGGCTAGTCCCTTACTTATGATTTAATGGCGAGCAGAAAACTAGATTATGTTATCTTTGTTCTGCTGATTTTTATAAAATTCGTCTTTAACCGTGAAACGTCTGCTCAGTCTCATTTTCCTGACCCTCCTGGTCTACCACACGCTGGCAACGGTATGGGTGTCGGTAGGGGTATGGTGGCAGGAGCGGCAAGACCTCACCGAAAGCCTGACGGTCTATTCGTCGGTGGATAGTATGGTTGAGTTTCAGGTGGTGCTGGGCGATAAACAGGCGCAGGAACTGGTTCGGCAAACGAGCGAAGAGGGCTTTGCCTACAATAGCAAATTCTATGATGTCGTCAGCGTAGAACTTCGCGACGACACCCTCCACATTGCTGGGCTGGAAGATAAAAGCACCGGATTCTGGCAGCAGGACCTGCTTTCGTTCGTGAAGCAGACCATTGGCCACACCCAAAATGATACGCAGAAGAAGGCCGGTGCTTTTTTGAAACTGCTGCTGAAAGAATATCAGCTTACCGACCGCATTACCGTTACCCCTCATTTTCTTACCTGGCTCGCTGCCGTCCGCATTGCCGACGCGCCCGCCGCCGTACTCACCCGCGCCCTCGCGGTGATGTCACCCCCGCCACGGGGCTGAACGCCTGTTTTCTTTTGCCGGATTTGCTATACTGCTGACTGTCAACGTCTTGCAGCGGCTTGCGCACATACGTTGCGTATACGCTGTCGCCTGTGACCAGTGCATAGCTCATCCGATCAATGACCGCTGATGGCCACAGGCTGCTTAGAAGCGCCCGCGTTTGGCTACGGCGAAGAAATCATTCATTCAATTTTGACCATTAATCACCGTGAAACGACTTATAGTCCGTGCGGGATTGGGTACTAGTCTCGTCTTGCTGACCACGTTGTCGGCACTGGCGCAGATGCCCAACGACGCCATTTATATGCCCAAAAAGACCATTTGCGCCGCCCTCATGCTGGGGCAAAGCAACTGGAATTCGTACTGGGAAAACACCCTCAAGCGGGAGAATGACAACATCGGCAAGCACACCACGCAGAGCGCGTCGCTGATGGCTGCCGGGGGATTGAGCAATCGCGTAAACCTGATCGTGAACCTACCCTACGTCACCACGAACACCAGCGCGGGGAATCTGTTGGGGCAAAAAGGCTTTCAGGATCTATCGGGATGGCTGAAAATCAACGCGGTACAGTATAAGGGCCTGTCGCTCCATACCATTGTGGGGGCATCGATACCCGTGTCTGATTATGTACCAAGCTTCCTGCCGATGTCGATTGGTATGGGTGCCAAAACGGTATCGGGGCGGTTGCTGGCCAACTACAAACATGAGCCAACGGGGTTGTACATAACGGCTCATGGCACTTACACCTGGCGAGGCACGGTCAACCTGGACCAGGATGCGTACCAGTTCGACGGCAAGATTTACAACACTAACCGGGCGGCTGTACCCAACGCGATGGATGCAGCCCTGCGGTTGGGCATTCTGAAGCGCACGTTCCAGACCGAAGTGTTTGCCGAACGGTTTGCCTGCCTGTCGGGCGATAACATCCGACGGAATGATATGCCGTTTCTGACCAATAATATGCAGGCCACCACGGCGGGTTGGTACGGCAAATACCAGCCGCACAACGTGGGGGTCAATGCCCGCGCCAGCTACGTGACCAGCGGCCTGAACATGGGTCAAAGCACCTCGTTCATGCTGGGTTTGCTGTACCAAATCAACTTGTAATAATTCTATGAAAAATTCATATAAAATTTTGATTGTCAGTGCTTTGTCGCTCACCTTTTGGGCCTGCGATAAAACAGTTGACGAGCCTCAACGGGTGGGCTACACGCCCGTTAGCGTCGACGAAAAAGCCGGTACGTGGAAAACCTACGTGCTCCCTTCCCCCGCCGACGTGACCGTGGCTGTGCCCGCTTCGACCGCTTCGGCGGAGTACGTTGCCGAAGTGACGGACCTAAAATCACGGTCGGCTAACCTGAGCCTCGATCAGCAGGAAGCGGTGGTGTTCTGGGGTGTCGGCGCGGTGTATCGCTGGAACGAAATTGCCCGCGAACTCGCCGCCCGCTACAACGTGCCGCCCGCCTCGACCGCTGACGGTAAATACCCTGTTCCCGACGCGGCTAACCCCACCGCCGACCCGAAGTTTCCGTTTGCCAACCCGCCCTACACGGCCCGGGCGCTGGCGTATCTGAGCGTGGCGCAATATGATGCGCTGGTGGCGACGTGGAGTTACAAGTACAAATTTAACCGTCCGGCCCCCTCGAAGGTAGATGTCACGGTTCGGGTGTCGCTACCTGTTTCGGCGTTGCCAAGTTATCCGTCTGAAGATGTGGTGGTGGCGGCGGCTTCGGCCACGGTATTGAAAGCGATGTTCCCCGGCGAGGTGACGTTTATCGACGCCAAAGTGGCTGAACACCGCAACAGCCGACTGTGGGCTGGTATGAACGTGGAAAGTGATCTGGCTGCGGGTGCCAGCCTGGGTTCGCAGGTGGCGGTCAAAGTGATGGCCCGCGCCAAAACCGACGGCATGAGTGCATCCAACAACCAGACTGTGACTGCCGCCCTGATCCAAGCCGCCCAAAGCCGTGGCCAAACCAACGTCTGGACAAGTCAGGAGATACCAGCCCGTCCGCCCATGCTGCCCAACTATGGCGCGGCTATTAACTGGAATTTCGATGCGGCTACGAAGGTGAAACTAAGGCCCAATCCGGCACCGCTGCCAGGGTCTGATCAGTTTAACAAAGAGCTGGCGGAGTTGCAGTCGATGCAGAAAAACCAGACCCGCGAACAGGCCCGCATTGCCAACTACTGGTCCGACGGTCCCGGCAGCTACACCCCTCCCGGCCACTGGAATCGCGCCGCTGCCAACGCCGCCCACGAAGCCAAATTCAGCGAAGTGCGCATGGCCCGGACGCTGGCGCTGGTGAGCACGGCCATCCACGATGCGGGCGTTTGCTGCTGGGAAACGAAGTTTTACTACTATACGCCCCGCCCACAACAATACGGTGTGAAAACGTCCATCGGCCTGCCTAACTTCCCCAGCTACACCTCGGGCCACTCTACCTTCTCGGCAGCGGCGGCAACAGCACTCGGTTACGTCTTTCCCGATAAGGCCGATACGTTTACGGCACAGGCCAAAGAAGCTTCAGAATCAAGGGTTTATGGCATGATTCACTTCCGCTCAGACTGTGATGCGGGCCTTGTTTGCGGCAAAAACATTGGCGGTTATGCCGTAGCCCGTGGGCAAGCCGACGGGTCGGGGCTGTAGCGAATGGTAAAATAGTGAAAGGGTGAAGGGGCTGCTACAAGTGTAAAATCTTGCGGCAGCCCCTTCACCCTTTCACTATTTTACCATTCGCTACAGCCTCGACCGTTGTTGTGATTCAGCGCGGGGTTCGCGTTGATTTCATGGAATGGAGTAACTAGTGCTTTGACAGCTTAATTTTGATGTTTTATTTCAAGTTTAACCAATTGTCTATCAACAGTTTAACCCTAAGGGCAATGTGTCAAATTAAGCTGTCGGAACACTAGTAGCCTGGGTTCTGACGAATATTAGTATTGGCGTTAATCTCGCTTTGTGGAATGGGGAGTTGAAACTTGGGGTCGTTAATAGCCAGTCCACCGTTCACGTAAGTGATGCCCTTACCGTCGGCCAGGTCGCCAAATTTAAGGTTCCGTGCTACGGGCCGATTGTTGCGTTTCAGGTCAAAAAAGCGATGACCTTCAAAAGCTAATTCAAGCCGACGTTCCAGATTAATTGCAGCCAGTAGATCGTCTCCCGTTTCAGTGGCCTTAGTTGCGTCGAAACCAGTGTACCGGTTGACACGGAGCTTGTTTAACTCGGCGAGCGCATCAGCGTCTTTGCTTAGTTTGTAGAGTGCTTCGGCGCGGTTGAGTACTACTTCGGCGGTACGTAACACCTTAATATCCACCACGTTTGCGTTGCCAGTGGCCCGGCCAAGATACTTGGCAATGTGGTTATAGGGTGTACCGCTGAAACTGCTTGTGGAAATACCTGCCGCGAGACGCACATCGTTTTTGGCGTATTTCTGGTACAGGTCGTAGTCGACCACATACTCAGACCGTATTCCGGTGGCTGAACTTTGACTGTAGTTTACACCCACTGATATGGCGTCTTTATCAACGACGCGGAGTTTGAAGAGTACACCGTTCTCTGTTGCATCTTTAAACAAGGCTGGTAGCTCGGCGATGGTTGCCACAGATGGGCTGACGGCCAACGCTTTAGCCGCCGCATCAGCAGCTTTTTGCCACTCGCCCCGATACAGGTAAACTCGTGAAAGTAAGCCATTTACGGCTGTCTTGTTGAGCCTGCCTACCCCATTGCTTGCGCTTATGATACCCTCAGCTTCCACCAGATCGGCCACCACCTTATCGTAACCTGCTTTAACTGGTTCACGAGATGGCTTCTGCGTAGCGTCTGTAGACGTAGTGTAAGCAATACCCAGATCGTCGGCCCCGGCAGACAAGTAGCCTTTTCCATACAATCGCAGTAAGTCGAAATGGGCTAATGCACGAACGGCAAGTGCTTCGCCCCGGTAGTTAGGACGGAGGGTTGCATCTGGCAATTTCTCCAGATTCTCCAGCACAGCGTTGGCCCTCAGAACTGGTATGTAGGCAGCAAAGTACAGCCCTGACGTAGTTTCACCTGAATACAGGTACTCGCTGAAGGCCCGGTTTGTGAGCCGTCCCCGCTGACTGATGATCAGGTTATCGGCCAGCAGATCCGGCAGGATGATCATGTCACCTCCGTAGTAAGCAGCCCCCAAAAAGCCAGAGTACATACCATTTATGGCATTGGCGAAATCGGTTGTCGTGGCGAATGCCTGATCGACCGTGATGGAGTTGTAGGGGGCAAGGTTCAACTCCTTATCGCAGCCGGAAAGCCCCAAAACGGCTACTAATGCGGCTGTAAGCGTGAATTTTCTCATGTTAAATTTGAAAGAGCAGTTGATGAGTTAAAACCGAATGTTTAGACCAGCCGTGTATGACCGCGTGGTTGGAAACGTGAAGAGTGAGAAGACACCTCCCCGGTTGGCCTGATCACCACCTTCACCGCTGCCGACACCCACCTCTGGATCACCCTTGTAATCGGAGGCCGAATAGAGCAAGTTCTGGCCCTGAATAAACACATCGACCTGGCGCATTTTGGCTTTGTTGGTCAGGGCGCGTGGCAGTTCATAAGCCAGTGTTACGTTCCGAAGCCGGATGTAATCGCCTTTCTGCAAAAACCGGTCGGTGGTGCGCGATACGTTGGTGGGCTTGGGATTGAACACAACGTCGCCTGCCTTTTTCCAATAATCCAGCGCGTTAGCAGCCTGTTGAGAGGCCCGGTTAGCTCCATCTGAGTTCAGGGCGGCCCACATATAATTGAGGATGTAATTGCCACCCGAATAATACACCTGAGCAGAAAGGGTCAGTCCCCGGTAGCTGATGGTGTTCGTTATCGAGCCAAAATACCGTGGATCAGGTGATTTGCCCGTAAGCACAACAGCATCAGCACTGCTAAACGTAGGCGTTACAACACCGTCTTTATCAAGGTACAGAGCCGCTCCGTTATCTGGATTAACCCCGGATGACCGGTTGAGGAAGAATACATCGAGCGGTTGGCCTTCAACGTAACGCGTCACCCCATTGGGTATGTCCTTGCCGTTGTAGAGTTTGACAACCCTGTTACGGTTTAGCGTAATGTTGCCGCCCAGATTCCACGTAAACCGGTCTGACTTAACTATGTCGTAGCCAAGCGATAACTCCAGTCCCCGGTTGTTGATGGCACCGATATTGTTCAACCGGCTGGTAAAGCCAACAGCACCTGACAAAGGCTCGTTGAGTAACAAGTCATCAGTATCACGCGAATAAAGATCGAGTGTTCCCTTAAACCGGTTGTTGAACATGGCAAAGTCCAAACCGACGTTGTAGTTCATGCTCCGTTCCCAGGTTAGGTCTGGGTTGGCCAACTGCGAGGGCGTTGCTGCCGACGTCAGGCCATAGCTGTTGAACCGGTAAAGACCCAGTGACTGGTAATTGCCGATGTTGAAGTTGCCGGAGGTACCAATCGAGAGACGAGTACGCAGTGAGTTAATCACCTTCGAGCTAGCCAAGAAAGCCTCCTGACTTACGTTCCAGCCTGCACCCACGGCCCAGAAGGTTCCGTAGCGGTTGTTCACCCCAAATCGTGACGAACCATCACGACGAACGGAAGCCTCGAACAGGTACTTCCTGTCGAGTACATAGTTGAGGCGACCAAATAGCGAGTACAGTGCCCAGTCAGACTTGAACGACGTAGCCGATACGGGCGTTGAGGCGTTGTCCTGCGTATTTACGTTTGGCGACGGAAAGCCCTTCGACGTGAATGCATAGCTTTTGAGTGAGTTTTTGGTGAACTCAGTACCGCCCAGCAAAGTGAAGTCGTGGATTTTGTTGATGTTAAAGCCATACTGCGCCGTGTTCGTCCAGACGTAATTGAAATTGTACGAACCGTTATCCGTTTTGCTTCCTCTTGCGTTAGGATCCCCCACGTATTGGTCCAACACCGAGTTTGGTTTGATGTACGATTCACGGGCAAAATCGATGTAGTTGATACCGATTCGTGACGTAATCTCCATGCCTTCAATCGGGCTAATGCCAATGTAGGTTGTACCCAGGCCATTGAAGGTGCGCGTACTCTCTGGGTTGTTAAGAATAGCCTCTGAGATACTGAAGCCCTGGTGCGTCAGGTTGTACGTGCCGTCCGTGTTGAATTCTGGCTCATACGGATTGTAGGTGTAGTAAGCCCGAAAGGGACTCTGAGCGTTGTTACGGTCGCGCAGGAGCGTCTCGTTCCGAACGCTGGCGTTGATGGTCTGACCGGCCCGGAGCCACTTGTACGGACGGAATTCCAGATTCACTGTACCCGTCTGACGGCGATAATTTGAGCCGATATTGATGCCATCCTCATAGTAGTTCTGGACCCCGGCGAAGTAGCTGATCTTTTCTGAACCGCCGCTGAGGCTGATGTTTTCGGTGTGCTGCGCTCCCTGCCGTACCAGTAGCTTCGTCCAGTCGACCGACTGCGCCCGGAGTTTATCCCAGATTGGGGCCAAATCAGCCGGGGTAGCCGCTGTTATGTTGGCAATACCCTTGGTTTTCAGGTAGTCAGCAACGGCTGTGTTGGCGAAACCAAGCTCATACTCATACTGTAGCTTCTGATCAACATTCATCAGGCTGTAATTATCGGGTGTCCGTTCGCTGAGGCCGTACCGCAAATTGACGTCAACCCTCGGCCCTTCATTGGCAGTAGGCCGCCGCGTGGTCACCAGAATAACCCCGTTTGATCCTCGTGAACCATAAATGGCAACTGACGAAGCATCTTTCAGAATCGAAATCGATGAGATGGCCTGAACGGGAATTGCCTGATAAGCGTCGGACGTAAGCGGCACACCGTCCACCACGTACAGCGGGTCCGAACCTGCGTTAATGGAACCAATACCCCGAATACGGATGAAGGCGGGGGCACCTGGGCGACCATTGCTGTTAATGGCCTGAACACCAGGGGCAAAACCCTGTAGCTGGTTGCCCAGGTTGGCAAACGGAATATTTTGCAACGCCTTGGGTTCGATACTCGAAATGGCCCCCACGATACTCGTGCGTTTCTGGGACCCGTAGGCTACCACCACGGCCTCAGCCAGTTCGTTGGCTCCCGGTGTGAGACTAATACTCACCGACGTACGCCGATTGACGTCTACTTCCTGTGGTGTATAGCCGATGTAGCTGAATACCAACCGGCCATTGGCCGGAACGTTGATTTGAAAATTACCACGCGCATCGGTACTTGTGCCACGGGTGGTCCCTTTTACCTGCACACTCACGCCCGGAAGGGTGGTGCCGTCGTCTGATGAAGTGACGTTGCCCGTTACCGCTACATCCTGCGCCATAACTGGCACGGCGAACAGTAGCAGTAACAGCCAACTGCCAAGGAAGAATTTGTTCATAGAAGTTTGATGATAGAATTTGTTCGGTTTGTTTGATTAAACGGTTGCAAAACTATTTAACGAAACGTTAATACAATCAGTTTGTTTGGGAAAATCCCTAATTTCGCCAATAATAAGTTGCATCATTAAATTGACTATTTACATGGGTATGTATTCTAAAATCGGTTTATTTGCTGTTTGTCTAGGATTTTTCTGCGATGCCCCAATCGATGGCCGGGCGCAGAATATACCCATGAAGGCCCGCATCGATCAGATGGCGGCGACCATCGAACCAAAGGTGATCGCCTGGCGGCGTGACTTTCACCAAAACCCCGAACTGGGCAATCGCGAACTCCGCACGGCGGGTAAAATTGCGGCTCACCTCCATGCGCTGGGTATCGAGGTGCAAACGGGCGTTGGCAAGACCGGCGTGGTTGGTCTACTAAAAGGGGGTAAACCTGGTCCGGTGGTAGCCCTCCGCGCCGACATGGACGGTTTGCCCGTAACCGAACGGGTGAACCTCGCCTTCAAATCGACGGTGACGACCGAATACAACAACCAACAAACGGGGGTTATGCACGCCTGTGGACACGACAGTCACGTGGCCATGTTGATGGGTGCTGCCGAAATACTGGCCTCGATGAAAGCCGATTTGCCCGGTACGGTAAAATTCATCTTCCAACCTGCCGAAGAGGGTGCGCCCGTGGGTGAAGAAGGCGGTGCGCAACTGATGGTGAAAGAGGGCGTACTGGAAAACCCTAAAGTAGACGCCATCTTCGGGCTGCACATTAACTCGCAAACCGAGGTAGGCACCATCAAATACCGCCCCGGCGCTACCATGGCTGCCGTTGATTCCTACGCGATCAAGATTCGGGGCAAGCAAACGCACGGTGCCGCGCCGTGGTCTGGTGTTGACCCGATTGTGACCGCCGCGCAGGTAATCATGGGCCTCCAAACCATCGTGAGCCGTAATCTTGTGTTAACAGACAACGCGGCCGTTGTGACCGTGGGGGCCATGCACGGTGGTATCCGCGAGAATATCATTCCTGAAGAGGCCAACATGATCGGCACCATCCGCACGTTCAGCCCGGAGGCGCAGCAGACGGTACACCGCCGCATCAACGAGATTGCCACCAACATTGCCGCCTCGGCTGGTGCCAAGGCCGACGTGAACATCAAGATCATGTACCCCGTTACCTACAATGATCCCGCCCTGACCGACAGGATGATTTCGACGCTGGAGGCCGTAGCGGGTAAAGACAACGTGAAGCTCACCCCCGCCCAAACCGGGGCCGAAGACTTCTCGTTTTACCAGCAAAAGGTGCCGGGATTCTTTTATTTCCTGGGCGGGATGACCAAAGGCAAGAAAGTGGAAGACGCCGCCCCGCACCATACGCCCGATTTCCAGATCGACGAGAGCGGCTTTACCCTCGGCGTACGCACCCTCTGTCACCTGACGGTTGACTATATGGCGAAGAAAAAGTAGTAGCAGTTGGCAGAAGGGCGGACGCGGGACCGCCCTTCTGCCAACTGCTACTACTTCTCCACCCCCCTGTTCCGCACCATCCTTGACAGTATGGCCGGGAAGAAGCGTTTGAGGTAAATACCCCACGTTTCAAGGCCACCGATGTAGACCTCTTCTTTGCCCGCCGCCACCGCCCTCAGCATGCGGCGGGCGCACTCGTCGGCGGGCATACCCTGTTCCTGCGCCTTGTCCGATTTTCCGTAAACCTGCCCTGTTTCATTCAGCGCACTGCTCGAAATGGGCGTACGGATATAGCCAGGACAGACTACCGTGACGCGCAAACCATCGTTAGCCACTTCGGCACGCAGGGAATCAAAAAAGCCGTGCAGGGCGTGTTTGCTGGCACAATAGCCCGACCGCTGTTTCACGCCGATCTTGCCCGCCACGCTGCTCGTGACCACAAAATGACCGCTTTTCTGGGTCAGCATCTGGGGTAAAACGGCCTGCGTGAGGGACACCGCCCCGAAAAAATTCACCTCCATCAGTCGCCGATACACCGCCGGGTCGGTATCCTGCACCAGGCCGCGCTGCGTGATGCCCGCGTTCTGGAACACGTAGTCGATTCGCCCAAAACGGGCCAGAACGACACCAACTTTTTGGGCTAAATCTGCCTCAGTTACGTCGAGGGGTACTATAAGCACCGCATCGGGCGGTAATCCGGTAGCCTTTGCCACGCGCAGAAGCTCATCTTCGCGTCGCGCCGACAATATCAGCCGGGCACCCTGCCGGGCCAATTCCATCGCCATCGCCTCGCCAATTCCCGACGAAGCGCCCGTGATCCAGGCTATTTTTTGGTTGAACATGGGAGAAATAGAGTTTACAGTTTAAGGAAGTTTACAGTTTTCAGTTGCTTCGCGCTCGGCAAACTACTGACGCGAAGCAACTGAAAACTGTAAACTTCCTTAAACTGTAAACTCTATTTCCCCCACTCACCCGGATTCTTCCGCCAGGCAGCGAGTGATTCGAGGGCATCGGCGGGAATGTAGTGGAGGGATTGGGCCTCCTGCACCAAGGTATCATAATGGCTGAGGCAAGCTAATTTTACATTGGCAGCGGCGAAATTGTCGTCGGCGAGGGCAAATCCGTAGGTGAAAATGGCGACCATCCCCACCACGTTGGCCCCTGCCTGACGCAGGGTTTCGACTACCTTCAGTGAACTGCCGCCCGTCGAAATCAGGTCTTCCACCACCACCACTTTCGGGGGTAAACCTGAGTCATCCGCCTCAAGTCTCCCTTCGATCTGGTTGCCCATGCCGTGCTTTTTTGGCTCAGGACGAACGTAGCAATAAGGGAGATTCAATTCGTCAGCGATGAGCGCGCCCTGCGGAATTCCCGCCGTAGCTACGCCCGCAATTGCTTGTGCATCAGGGAATTGCATACGAACCAGATCGGCCAAAGCGTGTTTGATGTAGGTGCGTACGTCAGGGTAAGCTAGCGTCACGCGGTTGTCGCAGTAGATGGGCGATTTCCAGCCCGAACTCCAGGTAAAGGGTTCGGCGGGGCGGAGGCGAACGGCCTGCACGGCAAGCAGATGGCGGGCAACGGTTTGAGCAACAGTAGACACAGGCGGGAGAGCGGTTATATGCGGGTGCAAAGTTGGCATTTTTCCGAAGATCCATGAAAACCCTTCTCCTCGTTCTCCTCTCGCTGCCTTTGCTGGCTCAGCCTAAAATCAAAGGACAGGTCGTTCGGCTTGACCCTCGTTTTGATAAGCTCGTACCCAAAGAGGCCGTAATTGAAGAGTTGGCGGCTGGATTCGAGTGGGCCGAGGGGCCGGTTTGGGTGAAAACCACCGCCACCGAACCCGGCTACCTGCTTTTTTCCGACGTACCCAAAAATACTGTTTATCGCTGGACCGAAGTCGATGGTTGCAAACCCTTCCTGATGCCGTCGGGCTACACCGGTCGCGGCACCTACAGCGACGAACCCGGCAGCAACGGCCTTACCCTCGACGCGCAGGGTCGGCTTATCAGTTGCGAACACGGCGACCGGCGCATTTCGGCCATGCCACTCAGCGGAGTAGGTGGCAAAATCACGCTCGCCGACCGGTATCAGGGCAAACGGTTTAACAGCCCCAATGACGTGGTGCAACACGCTAACGGCAGTTTCTACTTCACCGACCCGCCCTATGGTCTGGCCAAAAAGGAGAATGACCCCTCCCGCGAAACGCCCCTGTTCGGCGTGTACCGCGTTGATCCGGCGGGCGTGGTATCGCTGGTAATCAACGACTTGACGCGCCCCAATGGGCTGGCCTTTTCGCCCGATCAGAAAACGTTGTACGTAGCCCAGTCAGATGCTGTCAGACCCGTTATTATGGCCTATCCAATCCAGAAAGACGGCTCGGTAGGCGTGGGGCGGCTGGTGTATGACGCCTCGGCATTGATAAAACAGGGCCTGAAAGGTGCCCCCGACGGCATCAAAGTAGATAGTGAGGGCAACCTTTGGTCAACGGGGCCGGGGGGCGTGCTGGTGCTGGCCCTTGACCCCAAAACGGGCATGGGTACGTTGCTGGGCCGCATCGACACGGGCGAGGCGACCGCCAACTGTGGCTGGGGCGACGATGGCCACACGCTCTACCTGACCGCCGACGGATTTCTTTGTCGGATAAAAACAACCGCGAAGGGGGCAGGCTGGTAGCGATTGTTTTTTTGGTGCTAAAAACGCTGGGAATAGGCCTAAAAAACTGGGTGAAACTTCCCTTCTTCCTCTGTAATTTTGTATTGGTTGTCCCGGTTAAGAGGCCGGGGGCACCAACGTAGCTTGATAAGGGGGAGGTTTGTTCGATGTTAGAGAACAGGAGGTTTATCATCATTGGTGTTTTTTGTTTAGTGGGTTTGCTCTACGCAGCCCGCCTGTTCTACCTGCAAATTCTGGACGACAGCTACTCGCTGGAATCGTCGAGCAACTCGATCAAGCGCGTAATCGAAGTGCCATACCGTGGCCAGATTTATGATCGGTCAGGTAAGTTAATGGTCTATAATACACCGGTTTACGATTTGTACGTAACGCCCAAACGGGTGAAGATTGCCGACACCCTGTCATTTTGCCGGATGATGGACCTGACCCGCACCGAGTTCGACAGCATCATGGATTTGGCTAAGGCGTATTCGCCGGTGAAACCGTCGGTGTTTTTGCGGCAACTATCCAAAGAAGACTACGCCCGCATTCAGGATGCCCTTGTCGACTACCGGGGTTTCGAGCCGGTGATGAGTTCCATGCGTACCTACCCCGCCCACACTATGGCCAACGCCCTGGGCTACGTGTCGGAGATCAGTAAAAAGAAGCTCGACAATCAGGAAACACCCTACTACCGGCAGGGTGACTACGTGGGTCATAACGGCCTTGAGGAGGCCTATGAGGTAGAATTACGCGGTCGCCGGGGCATAAAATACATGATGCAAAACGTGCGGGGCGTTGATAAAGGCTCGTTTAAAAACGGCGAATTCGATACCGCCGCCGTAGCCGGAAAAAATCTCTATACGAGTATCGACGTGGCCGTGCAGCAATATGCCGACAGCCTGATGCAAAATAAGGTAGGCGCGATCATTGCGATTGACCCCGGCACAGGCGAGATACTGACGTCGGTATCGGCCCCGACCTACGATCCCAACCTGCTGTCGTCGCGGTTTTTCTCGAAAAACTACCGGAAGTTGATCTCGAACCCCTATAAGCCGCTGATTAACCGGCCTATTATGGCGAGCTACCGGCCCGGTTCTACGTTTAAATTAATACAGGCGCTTATTGCCCAGCAGCAGGGTACGCTGTCTACCGGCACCTATTATGGCCATGCAGGCTCACCTATGCGCTGCCACTGCCGGGGTGGTAACAACCTGCGGGGGGCCGTGCAGAACTCGTGCAACCCTTATTTCTACCAGGTTTTCCGCAAATACATTTATAATAACGGCAACCCCAATACCTTCAGGGCGTCGGCGATTGGATTGCAGGAGTGGCATGACCACGTGAGCAAATTCGGCATTGGCGAGAAACTGGGCGTCGATTTGCCCAGCGAATTGCGGGGTAATCTGCCCACGGTGGGGTTCTATGACCGGGCCTATATGCACCATGGCGAGTCGCGCTGGAAATTTTCCAATATCTACTCCCTCAGCATCGGTGAGGGCGAACTGCTGATCAGTCCGCTGAAACTGGCCAATCTGGCCGCTACCATTGCCAACCGGGGCTGGTACATTGCCCCGCATTACCTCAAAGGCATTGGCAAACTGGATGAGAGCATCCCGGAGAAATACAGGGAGAAACACTACACCGACATCGACGCAAAATATTACCTGCCCGTGATCGACGGGATGCGGATGGCCGTGGCGGCGGGTACGGTGAAAAAAGAAGCCGACATCAACGGCATTGACCTTTGCGGCAAAACGGGTACGTCGCAAAATGCCAAATTCGGCCATGCCCATGACCACTCGATTTTCATTGGTTTCGCGCCCATGAACAACCCAAAGATCGCGATTGCCGTTTTTGTGGAAAACGCGGGCTGGGGTGGTGTGGCTGCCGCCTCGGTAGCCGCTCTGGTGGCCGAGCGGTATCTGAAGCGGAAAACGGAGGCCACCAAGCTCAACGACTGGCTGATGAAACAGAATTATATGCCGCCCCTGTCGATGCTGGCGAAGCCCCCCACGCCTAAGAAACCCGCCGACACCGCTACCAAAAAGACCCTCCCCAACGACTCAATCCGTAAGCCCAAACCCATACTCACGCTGGCGCAGGGAAGGGAATGAAAATTAAGAATTAAGAATTGAGAATGGCCAGGCGGCGTACCGCTTCGCGCTCCAGGCGTTTTGAGCGCGGAGCGGTACGCCGCCCGGTTATTCTTCATGCTTAATTCTGCATTCTTAATTAACCAATGGCCCGTAACGCTGAAATATCCCGCAATATCGATACCCTGACGCTGGTGCTGTACCTGGGCTGCGTCGTCATGGGCTGGCTCAACGTCTACGCCGCCGTGTACAGCCCCGAAGAGCAGACGCACCTCTTCGACATGAGCACCAACGCGGGCAAGCAACTGATGTGGATCGGCACGTCGATGCTGCTCATCATCTGCGTCCTGGTGATCGACCATAAGTTCTACGACACCTTCGCGTTTGTGTTCTATTTGTTCATGATCGGGATGCTGCTGCTGGTGATGGCCTTTGGCTCGAACATCCACGGATCGCGCTCCTGGTTCAAATTTGGGAGTTTTTTGCTGCAACCCGCCGAATTTACCAAGGTTGCCACGAGCCTGGCCCTGGCCAAATACCTCGATCAGCCGGGGATCAACCTCACCAAACAGAAAGATTTGCTCTGGATTGGCGGCATCATCGGTCTGCCTGCGCTGCTCATCATCCTCTCGAATGAAACCGGCTCTACGCTCGTGTTTGCCTCGTTTGTGATCATGCTCTACCGCGAAGGCCTGCCCGGCTGGATTCCGCTCACGGGCATTACCCTGGCCGCCCTGTTGGTTCTGGCCCTGATTGTGCCGTTCAAATTTCTCTTTGCGGGCATTGCCATTCTGTGCGTGATCGTAATTCTGCTGTTGCCACGCTACAACCGCAACACCCGCAGCATCATCGGCATTGCGCTCATTGGTGGTGCCATGATGATCACCGCCACGGGCGTCGATTTCTTCGTGAACAAGGTGTTGCAACCCCATCAGCGCAACCGCATCAAGGTGCTCATCGACCCTAACGTTGACCCGCTGGGCGTGGGCTGGAACGTGACGCAGGCCAAAATCGCCATCGGCTCTGGCCGACTCGATGGCAAGGGTTTCCTGGAGGGCACCCAAACCAAGTTTGATTTTGTACCCGAACAAAGCACCGATTTCATCTTCTGCACCATCGGCGAAGAGCACGGCTTCATTGGCAGTATGGTGGTGATTATGCTGTTTATGGCCCTGTTGAGCCGCATTGTGATCCTGGCCGAGAAGCAGCGCAGCAAGTTCGCCCGCGTCTATGGCTACTGCGTGGCGGGCATTATCTTCTTCCACGTCATGGTCAACATCGGCATGACCATCGGGCTGATGCCCGTCATCGGTATTCCCTTGCCCTTCTTCAGCTACGGCGGCTCCTCGCTCTGGTCCTTCACCATCCTCCTCTTCATCTTCTTGAAGCTCGATTCAAGAAGAACGAACTCGCTGTTTAGCTAGGGGGGAGTATTATCTACCTAAACCACAATTATATGTATACTAGAAGTTTTTAATCCTCTAAGGAGATAGGAATTACCACTGCTTCAGACGGCAAACAACCGCAGTATTCTTTAAACATGGGGGAAATTGCAATCAAATCTTTATCAGCAATGAATGTGTGAACAGAATAGTTTATGTTATCTCCAACAAAAGCAAATTTAAATTCACTTTTTTTTGAAACAGAGCTTGCTTGTGTATTCGTCGATATGCCGAAAATTCCAAAATCAAACAACTCATCAAATACTTTATCTGTTTCTGCAAAATTTGAGACATTATTATCGTTAAAAAAATGTAACTGTTTAGGTAGTCCACTGAACTGATAATCAAGCACTTGCAAAGTTAAAAATCGCAAAAGTATTTAATGTCTAAAAGTCAAGTAGTTGATTATCAGCACATTAAGATTTTTGCTTAGTTTAACTCATAAATTAGAAA